>NZ_JABSUT010000028.1:0-1326 GCF_013284285.1 Brevibacillus sp. HB1.4B | reverse complement strand
CCCGTGGGGCATTGACCCCGTACGCTAAACTGTTCACCCCCTACTTGTAGAAACATGTTTGAGGCTGGTTGGGACGAGATCCCGTATAACAAGCGAAGCTATGATACTACAAGCAGGATTAGGGGTTACCGGCAAATTATCTTAGAAAAGGAGCGATACAATGAATCCAGTCGTTGGTCTGGATGTATCTAAAGGGGAAAGCCAAGTTCAGGTATTTTTAGACAAGGGTCAGCCATATGGAAAAAGCTTTAGCATTTCGCATACTCGTGAGGGACTAGATACTTTTCTTCACTTTCTCAAGAATGTAGAAAGTATAACTGGTCAACAACCTCCGGTTGTTCTGGAGTCAACTGGACACTACCAGACTCCGATTACTCAGTGTCTAGAAGAACAAGATTACTTGTATATTCTTATAAACCCACTCATCTCATATCAAGCAAAAAAATCAAGCTTACGCAAGGTAAAAACGGATGCGATTGACGCTTATCATTTATGTGAGCTGTATTACAAGGAGGAACTACAACCTTATAAGAAGAGAGGGTTACAGCTGTTAAACCTCCGTAATCTAACAAGACAGCATGACTCTCTAACTGATCTTTGTGTGCAAGCAAAATTACAGTTCCATGCCATTTTAGACCAAGTATTCCCTGAGTTTAGAACTGTATTTGGAAACTTGTTTTCGAAGGTATCTTTGCACATTTTACTGGAGTTCCCTACCTCGGAAGAGGTCTTAAAAGCTAAGGAATCTAAATTGACGAAACGAATCGAAGCTATATGTATCAGTCGTTCCAACACTTGGGCCGAAGAAAAGGCGAAAAAAATAATGGACGCAGCAAGTCGCAATCCATTTCAAAAAGCAGTGTACGAAAGTCATTTGATCAGTCTTGAGATGTATATTCGTATGATTCTTCAATATCAAGAGCATCTGTCCAATTTGGAGCAACGAATTGATGCTCTCGCATCAGAAATTGAAGAATATAAGATTATCCAATCTATCCCTGGTATCGGAGAAAAAATCGCGGCAACGATTATCTCTGAAATTGGTGAGATAGAGCGGTTTAATCACCCTAAAAAACTTGTTGCCTTTGCCGGAATCGATCCTAGTGTGCATTCTTCTGGTAAGTTTACTGCAACCATTAATCGAATCACGAAAAGAGGTTCCAGCAGGTTGCGACATGCCTTATATATGGCTGTCCTATGTGGCATCAGGAGTTCGCGCAATAAGAAGCTAAAAGAGTTTTATGACAGAAAACGCGCTGAAGGAAAGCCGTTTAAAGTCACCATCATTGCTTGCGTAAACAAACTGATTCACTGGATTTACATCCT
>NZ_JABSUT010000027.1:0-1522 GCF_013284285.1 Brevibacillus sp. HB1.4B | reverse complement strand
ACTGCTTGGACGGCCATCCAGTAGGCCGCTCACCCTATCCTCCTGCGTCACGCCATTGCTCAAGCGGAACAGAGGTGGTACAGGAATATCAACCTGTTGTCCATCGCCTACGCCTTTCGGCCTCAGCTTAGGTCCCGACTAACCCTGGGAGGACGAGCCTTCCCCAGGAAACCTTAGGCTTTCGGTGGACAAGATTCTCACTTGTCTTTTCGCTACTTACACCGGCATTCTCACTTCCAAGCGCTCCACCGCTCTTTCCAGTACGGCTTCACTGCTGCTTGGAACGCTCCCCTACCCAGTCCGTAAGGACTGCCATAGCTTCGGTGATACGTTTAGCCCCGTTACATTTTCCGCGCAGAGTCACTCGACCAGTGAGCTATTACGCACTCTTTAAATGGTGGCTGCTTCTAAGCCAACATCCTGGTTGTCTGGGCAACTCCACATCGTTTCCCACTTAACGTATACTTGGGGACCTTAGCTGATGGTCTGGGCTGTTTCCCTTTTGACGATGGATCTTAGCACTCACCGTCTGACTCCCGGACATAAGTCATTGGCATTCGGAGTTTGACTGAATTCGGTAACCCGATGAGGGCCCCTAGTCCAATCAGTGCTCTACCTCCAAGACTCTAAATTCCGAGGCTAGCCCTAAAGCTATTTCGGGGAGAACCAGCTATCTCCGAGTTCGATTGGAATTTCACCGCTAGCCACACCTCATCCCCGCACTTTTCAACGTGCGTGGGTTCGGGCCTCCAGTAGGTGTTACCCTACCTTCACCCTGGACATGGCTAGATCACACGGTTTCGGGTCTACGGCAGCGTACTATCGCCCTATTCAGACTCGCTTTCGCTGCGGCTCCGTCTCTTCAACTTAACCTCGCACGCTACCGTAACTCGCCGGTTCATTCTACAAAAGGCACGCCGTCACCCTTTTAACGGGCTCCGACTATTTGTAAGCACACGGTTTCAGGTACTATTTCACTCCCCTCCCGGGGTGCTTTTCACCTTTCCCTCACGGTACTGGTTCACTATCGGTCGCTAGGTAGTATTTAGCCTTAGCAGATGGTCCTGCCAGATTCACACGGGATTTCACGTGTCCCGCGCTACTCGGGGTTGGTCTCGGAGAGACGCGCGTTTAGGTTACGCGACTATCACGCTCTATGGTCAGCTTTCCCAAGCTGTTCACCTACGCGCGTCTTTTGTAACTCCATGTGAGACGCCCCACAACCCCGCCGGGTAAACCCGACGGTTTAGGCTCTTCCGCGTTCGCTCGCCACTACTGACGGAATCACTATTGTTTTCTCTTCCTCCGGCTACTTAGATGTTTCAGTTCACCGGGTCTGCCTTCTCATCACCTATGTATTCAGTGAAGGATACCATCCCATTACAGATGGTGGGTTACCCCATTCGGAGATCCCCGGATCAAAGCGTGCTTACCGCTCCCCGAGGCTTATCGCAGTTCGCTGCGTCCTTCTTCGGCTCCTAGCGCCAAGGCATCCACCGTGTGCCCTTAGTAACTTAACCAC
>NZ_JABSUT010000025.1:0-8141 GCF_013284285.1 Brevibacillus sp. HB1.4B | reverse complement strand
CTCGTCTCTCTCGAGGCGACTTTTCTATCTTATCATACCGCCTAGGCTTTTACAAGATGTTTTTTTAAAAAATCTTGTTCCGCTTAGCGGCGACAATTCAATACTTTATCAAACAATGCTCAAGAAGTAAATAGCTTATGTAACTTTTCTTCTTGAAGTGTTGCCTCAACCGAAGCGACAAGAAGTATCTTATCACGTATTTTTAAACAGCACAAGAGTTTTTTATAATAAAATTGAATTTCTTTAAATTATATTAAAAGAGAGGCGAATCACTCGCCTCTCTCCCTTACTGTTCCATTACTCTCATAATAGATAAATGTCGAGCTTCGACTAAGTTTACGATTTTTCCACCTGTTTCAACCATTGGTCTCGTTGGGTGATTACGGTCTGTAAATACGATCTTCCCAATCGTTCCATCACTTAATTCGATTAGCGTCCCTACAGCGAATTGAGTGATCCCCTCCACAAATGTCCGAACAATGGTAGGATCAAGTTTCCCGAAGCTATCCTGCACTAATTGCTCCACGACTTGATAGGGTGACAGTGCCTTTTGGTGCACACGATCCGAGCTCATTGCATGATACACATCAGCCACGGCGACAATTTTACTGTATAAATGCAGTTTAGAACCAGGCAAACCTAGCGGATAGCCTGAACCATCTTCTCGCTCATGATGTTGCAAAGCCGCTAATGCTACACCTTCACTTAAACCGTGGGATGACTTAATAATTTGGTAGCCATAAACGGTATGCTTCTTCATCTCTTCGAATTCGTCTGGCGTAAGCTTCCCTGGTTTTTGCAAAATCCGCCGATCAATTTTCGTTTTTCCTATATCGAGCAATGTACCCGCCAATGCGACCTGCATCCATTCCTTTTCTGGCACCTTGACCCATTTTGCAATCATATAAGAAATCATCCCAACCGCTATGGCATGCTCGTAGGCATAGCTATCCATCCTTGCAAAGCGCCGAAGGGAGAGAAGGACTTGTGGTTGCTGCTGAAACTCCGTAATGATCGGCGTCACAACTTCTCTGACTTCCATAACGGGTATGTTATTGCCGCCTTGTACGCGGGTCATCAAATTTTTCAGTGTAGACACTGCTTTATCAAATGACTCCTGAAACACAGGTTTAGCTTGGATAAACTTATCAGAAGCTTCTGGCGTATCTGCCTTAGTTGGTTCACCTTGGTCAGTCCAAGCCCCTCCTGATTCCTCTACTTGTACCTGCTTGATCATGAACGCTTCTAAGAATTGAACTTCTCTTTCATAGAGAGGGGTTCCTTTTGCAAAAAGAATGCCTCCCAATGCTGTAAATACGTCTTCAGCCAATTTCGCTCCAAGAGTCAGTTGTTTCACTTCCACATTGGGCAACCTGCTCACCACCCGATCCAACTTGTTAATGATATAGTATCCATTTCCCAATTTTACTCCAAACCCAAACCATTTGCAGGAAAAAAGCACTGGGTAGAACAAACTTTCTGCACTTACACGAAAAAACGCCCCACATTATGCGGGACGCTTTCGTCGTGATTTTCTTTATTCCTCTGTCGGTTCGGTAGGTTCAGGAGGCTCGGTTGCTTCGACAGTCTCTCCGTCTTGCAGATCTTCGATTCTCTCTTCCACATCTTCATCCGTCATATCCTCTTCCTCAGTTGGAGGACACTTGGCGACTGATCCCACTTGCTCATTTTCAGACAAACGGATCAGTTTCACACCTTGCGTGTAACGCCCCATCACAGAAATACCTTTCATTTCTGTGCGGATGATGATACCGGAAGTGGTAATAATCATCAGATCCTCTTCAGGCTCAACGACTTTCAGACCAACGACCGGACCGCTTCGATCGGTTACATTGTGTGTCTTAATTCCTTTACCGCCACGAGATTGAATGCGGTATTCATCGACAGGAGTCCGTTTACCGTAACCATTCGCCGTTACAATGAGCACTTCTGCATTCGGTTTGATAACGTCCATATCGATGACATCATCATCGTCGTCAAGGGTAATTCCCTTCACACCAGTGGCGTTACGTCCCATCGTGCGTACGTCTCCCTCATTGAAACGGACGGACATGCCTTTGTGAGTACCCATGATGATTTCTTGTTTGCCATCCGTCAGACGAACACCAATCAACTCATCATCTTCGCGTAGGTTAACCGCAATCAGTCCGCCTTTGCGAATATTTTCATAGGACTCCAGCGTGGTTTTCTTAATAATCCCCTTCTTGGTCGCAAAGAACAGGTAATGTTCTTCATCAAACTCCTTCACAGGGATTACCGCACTAACCCGCTCCCCTTTTTCAATCTGAATGAGATTGATGATTGGGGTGCCTTTCGCTGTCCGGCTCAGATCAGGAATCTCGAATCCTTTTAGGCGATAAGCCTTCCCTTTGCTCGTGAAGAACATGATGTAATCATGCGAGTTGGTAATGTACAGATGCTCGACAAAATCGTCATCCTTGGTTCCCAACCCCTGCACGCCACGTCCACCACGTTTTTGCGAACGGTAGGTGGAAACAGGCAGACGCTTAATATAGCCATCATGCGTCAGGGTAATGACCACATCTTCCTCTGGGATCAAATCAGCATCTTCGATATGATTCTCATCGAAAGTAATTTCCGTGCGTCTTGCATCGCCAAACTTCTCTTTGATCTCACCCAGCTCTTCCCGGATGATTGCATAGATTTTGCCTTCGTCTGCAAGAATAGAACGCAATTCTGCGATTTTCACCATGAGCTCTTGGTATTCGTTCTCGATTTTTTCTCGTTCCAAACCAGTCAAGCGTTGCAGACGCATATCGAGAATGGCCTGTGCCTGCTCGTAAGACAAAGAGTAATTTTCCATAAGTCCTGTACGAGCTTCTTCTGTGGTTTGAGAAGAGCGAATCAAGCTGATAATCTCGTCAATATGATCCAATGCAATGCGCAAGCCTTCTAAGATATGCGCACGAGCTTCTGCTTGCTTGAGATCGTATTCGGTCCTTCTGCGGATAATGACGCGTTGGTGCTCCAAATAGTAATAGAGCATGTCACGCAAATTCAATACACGCGGACGGCTGTCGACGAGCGCCAGCATATTCACACCAAATGTAGACTGCATTTGGGTATGCTTGAACAAGTTGTTCAAAACAACCTTTGGAATAACGTCGCGACGCAATTCCATCACTATACGCATACCTTTGCGGTCAGACTCATCACGAAGGTCGGTAATGCCCTCGATTTTTTTCTCGCGCACGAGCTCCGCGATTTTTTCCACGAGTCTCGCCTTGTTCACCTGATAAGGAATCTCTGTTACGATGATGCGCGGTTTGCCTTTCCCATCCTCTTCAATCTGGGTTTTGGCGCGCATAATAATGGAACCACGGCCTGTTTCATAGGCACGACGAATACCACTGTAACCGAGAATCTCCCCTGCTGTAGGGAAGTCAGGTCCCTTGATAATCTTCATCAAATCTTGAATCGTAATATCAGGATTGTCGATCATGGCAATGACGCCATCAACAACTTCTGTCAGGTTATGTGGCGGAATATTGGTAGCCATACCTACAGCAATCCCTGATGCCCCATTCAAAAGCAGGTTCGGGAAACGAGAAGGCAATACAACCGGCTCTTCTTTGCGTCCGTCGTAGTTAGGAGTGAAATCGACCGTTTCTTTATCAATATCGCGCAAAAGCTCCAGCGCGAGCTTGGAAAAACGCGACTCCGTATAACGCATCGCCGCTGCCGGGTCGCCGTCTACAGAACCGAAGTTCCCTTGCCCTTCAACCAGCATGTAGCGCATGTTAAAATCTTGGGCCATACGTACCATCGCTTCATAGATGGAAGAGTCACCATGCGGATGGTAGTTCGCCATTACTTCCCCGACAACGTTTGCCGATTTACGGAACGGCTTGTCAGGAGTAAGGCCCATATCGTGCATGGCATACAAAATACGCCTGTGTACAGGCTTCAAACCATCGCGAACGTCAGGCAAAGCCCGACTGACGATAACGCTCATCGCATAGCTAATGAACGATTCTCTCATTTCGTGGCTAATATCGACTTTTGGAAACCGAGCAGTTTCTTCTGCCATAAAGGGTAAACCTCCAACTGGTTATCACAATACTTCATTATACCATATAGAGAGAGGACACGTCCAAAAAATCCAGTTGAATCAATCCATTTCCTCAAGATTTACCACCGATTTTGCTCGTATACACACGGATTTCGTAGTATCCCTAAATATTCCAGCCCTGTTTCAGGCTGGGTCATCGCACAAAACAAAAAAGGCCCCTACATTCTGGCCCCTACAATTTCATGTTATTTTACATGTATTTATGATCATCTTTACAGCTTCACGACCATTTCCAATTCGGAGGAGCGAATCATTGTCTTCGTATCGATTAACAATCCGAACGTAATCGCGATCATCTGTAGTAGTTTTCTCATGGTGTATCCCTCCGTTTATTGAATGTACTTTGATTTTACAGGGAATGAACACGTAGTCCCATCGATTTGGGTTTCAACTTCCTTACACTATTGTAAGAAACGTAAGAAAGTATGGGAAAAGTGTGGGAAATGTCTTCAATAACTGCTTATGTCGGTTTGAAGATGTACAATAAAGTGAGAATCTAAAGGTTCGCGGAGGAATCCTATGAAGACCTTTCACATTGCTATCGTAGACGATGACATCCATATTCGTCAGATCGTCGAAGCCTATCTTCAAAAGGAAGGCTATGTTACAACTGCACTTGAATCAGCCGAAGAGGCTATTACTTTAGAGCAAAAGAATCCTCCCGATCTATGGGTATTGGACATCATGTTGCCTGGTATGAATGGCTATGAGTTTTGCCGACGAATTCGTGCTGGTTCAGAGACGCCTATCATCATGGTTTCTGCTCGCGACGAAGAAGTAGACAAGATTCTTGGACTAGAGCTAGGAAGCGACGATTATCTCACCAAACCTTTTAGCCCTCGTGAATTAGTGGCACGCGTGAATCGGGCACTCCAACGTTGGAAACAGATGAAGTCTCATGCGGAAGAATCCCCTTTCATTGCGAAAGACAGTAACCCGGAAGAGGCTGCTAACAGCGCTCTTGTATTAGATAAGAAAAAACGTCTGGTCTATTCTTTTGGGGAGGAAGTAGAGGTGACCTCGAAAGAGTTTCAGGTGCTTAGCCTTTTATCGGAGCATCCGAATCGGGCTTTTTCCCGTGATGAGCTGCTCTCTCTTATATGGGGATACGATTATTTTGGAAGTGATCGAGTGGTTGATGATCTCATTCGTCGTATCCGAAAAAAGCTGGACAAGATCCCTCTCGAAACCGTCTGGGGCTTTGGATATCGCCTGCGAACATTGGAAGGAACGAAGGATGAATGAGTATCCAATTTCGCATTACGTTGATGTTCGCCCTTCTTCTCTGTCTTGTTATAGGGGTATCAGCTGCCCTGATCAATTCGTTTTTGCTGGATAATTTAATCGAGCAGCAAAAGAATGAATTAAACCTAAAAGGTCGATTCTGGATTGAAAAAATGAACGAATCGAATGTAAAGATTGAAACTGAGGGAGTCGCAGAACTCGAAAAGCTTCTCGTCTCCAATCGCAAGATAGAAGTTTTGCTCTTAGGAAAAAAGAAAAAAGTGCTCTACACATCCCTGCCTTCTTCCAATTTGAATGAGTGGATGGATGCCCTTGAGCGTAAAGCGGAGAAAAGGCAAAATCGAAACATTTGGATGGTCGGTAGCGATGATTATGTGGTCGTTAACTTACCTTTTAAAAACGACGAAAAGCAACGACTGATTCTGGCCTCTCCTGTACGTGGACTAAAAGACATTCGTATGGAGATGACGAATAACATATTGCTCATTGTTTTGATTGGAGCCGTATCTACCATTTTGCTCAGCTTTTTTATTACGCGTAGTATGGTGAAGCCACTGCATAAATTGACGAGAGAAATCAAAAAGGTTCAAGCACGTCGTTTTTCCGAAGTCCAACTCATTCCTGCTCGCGGTGAAATTGCTGAAGTCTCGAATAGTGTTTACTCCATGGCACAAGAGCTCGATCGTTTCCATGAAATCCAGCGGCAATTTTTACAGAATGCTTCCCACGAGCTAAAAACCCCTCTCATGTCCATTCAAGGATATGCCGAGGGAATTCGCGATGGAGTTTTTGTTGATGATGCTGCTGAAAAAGGTTTTGATGTAATTGTAGAGGAAACCAATCGATTGAAGCATATTGTGACTGAAATTATATTGTTGGCCAAGCTCGAAGGCGAAGAGAATTTGTTTGATCCCTCATGGCTTTCCGCTACTGACCTGGTGAATCGAGCCATTGAGCGTTTACACCCTTTGCAGCTCCAACACAATGTAACGATTTCAGTACGTCCGCCTAAAACCAATGACCTAGTGTACGTCGATGAAGGAAAGTTTCTTCAAGCCTTGTTGAATATCATTGGAAATGCTTTGCGCCATGCCAAGGATCAGATCACGATCGAAATCAAATCAGGCAAACGCCATCTCCAAATAGAAGTACAAGATGATGGTGAAGGCGTCGCGGAAGAGCTTCTCCCTCATTTATTTCATCGTTTTGTGAAAGGAAAAAATGGTGATGTCGGACTGGGGTTAGCTATTTCTCGAGCAATTATCGAACGTTCGCACGGCCGTCTCCAAGCAGAAAATGGTCCACTCCACGGCGCTGTTTTCCGTATCATCCTTCCCTTGTATTCGCAGCCTGAAAACTAACTAACACCCGAGTGATCTAGTGTCCACTCGGGTGTTTTTCTTTCAATCCATATATTTGCCTCTACATGTTCCCGGAAATTTTCGCCGTGAGCGCGTTCCTTCCAATCCGCATAACCAATACAGAAGCGATCAAGCAAAATATTCCCGCAATGATAAACATGATGAAGTAACTATTCAACATGGTATAAATAACTCCTCCACCATAAGCGGCCACAGCAGCACCTAACTGATGTGCGGCTAATATCCACCCAAACAAAATTCCTGATTGCTGTTTTCCAAAAATATCGGTTGTCAACTTAAGTGTTGGAGGAACTGTAGCTACCCAATCTAGGCCATAGAAGACAATGAATATGCCCAAGGTAAACGTAGAAGAGGACAGTGCTGCAGGAAGCAGCATTAACGAAAATCCCCGTAAACCGTAATACCAAAACAAGAGCCAACGATTGTTAAAGCGGTCCGATAGCCATCCCGACAATGTTGTTCCGATAATGTCAAAGATACCTATGAGAGCGAGTAAACTTGCAGCCGTTACCGCTGGAATGCCGTACTCCATACAAGCAGCTATAAAATGAGTACCGATTAAACCATTGGTAGAAAGACCGCAAATAAAAAAGCTTCCAGCCAACAACCAGAAATCAAAGGAACGAGATCCTCTTACTAAACCATCAACAGCTGCACGAAAAGGGTTTTGCTTAATGTCTTCTATTTCTTGATCAGCTTCTGTCGCACCAAATGCCTGAAGTCCCTTATCACTTGGTCGATCACGCATCAAGACAGCCACAATCGGAACCAAGATCAGAGCTGCTGTTGCAATCACCCACGATGCCGTACGCCAGCCATCTGATTCAGCCAAGCTCGCGAGAAGAGGAAGAAATACCAGCTGTCCTGTTGCACCGCTTGCTGTTAATATACCCATAACCAATCCTCGTTGCTTCACAAACCAGCGATTTGCGATCATTGCTCCTAATACGGAAGCCGTGCATCCTGAACCCAGTCCAACAACGACTCCCCAAAGTACAGTCAGTTGCCAGGAAGCCTGCATCCAAGTAGTGAGGGATGAACCCAATGCCAACAGGATAAGAGCAATGATCGTGATACGCCTTATTCCGAACCGATCCATGACTGCTGCCGCAAACGGACCTACCAATCCGTATAGCAATAGATTAATGGACAGCGCTATTGAGATAGAAGAGCGACTCCAGCCAAATTCTTGTTCAACAGGAACCATAAATACACCAGGAGCAGAGCGAATTCCAGCGCCAACCAAGAGAATGAAAAAGGTGACACCCGCAATGATCCAAGCGTAGTGGAGCCGACTCGAAGTAGCTTGTTTCATAATGACATGACTCCTTTTTTAAAATAATACGTCAGAAATTTCAGTTTTCAAATAGTACAAAAAAAACCATCCAAGCTGGATGGCC
>NZ_JABSUT010000024.1:0-9656 GCF_013284285.1 Brevibacillus sp. HB1.4B | reverse complement strand
CATGATCTTGGCCCGTTGGTGAAGCGGTTTAACACAGCAGCCTTTCACGCTGTCATACAGGGGTTCGAATCCCCTACGGGTCACCTAAAAACGCCTTAACAATGGTTAAGGTACCTGCAAAGTTATCAGAGTATGCTGCTTAGCATACTCGTCACTTTGTCAGGGATTTGGAGGCTTAGCTCAGCTGGGAGAGCATCTGCCTTACAAGCAGAGGGTCGGCGGTTCGATCCCGTCAGCCTCCACCATAAAAAATGGGGAGATAGTGAAGTGGCTAAACACGGCAGACTGTAAATCTGCTCCCTCCGGGTTCGGCGGTTCGAATCCGTCTCTCCCCACCATTTTTTTATTTTGCGGGTTGTTGGGGTATAGCCAAGCGGTAAGGCAACGGACTTTGACTCCGTCATTCCTAGGTTCAAATCCTAGTACCCCAGCCATTTTGCGAGCCATTAGCTCAGTTGGTAGAGCATCTGACTTTTAATCAGAGGGTCGAAGGTTCGAGTCCTTCATGGCTCACCAGTTTTTTAAAATCATAATAGGTGCCCTTAGCTCAGCTGGATAGAGCGTTTGACTACGAATCAAAAGGTCGGGAGTTCGAATCTCTCAGGGCACGCCACTTATCGGGAAGTAGCTCAGCTTGGTAGAGTACTTGGCTTGGGACCAAGGGGTCGCAGGTTCGAATCCTGTCTTCCCGACCATTTTTATATGCGGGTGTAGTTCAATGGTAGAACTCCAGCCTTCCAAGCTGGTCGCGTGGGTTCGATTCCCATCACCCGCTCCATATGCTTACTAGAAACGAGAAACCGAAAGGGTTGCTCGTTTTTTTGTGCTTTTGACAAAGCTTGTCCGACAGGTTATTTATGCAAAATCATGTCGAGTTGAGTCATTTTGCTTTCCGAGGCTACAATATAGGGGTAGAGAATGAATGAACGAAGGAAAGGGTGGCACTTCTATGAACAAAAATATGAGCATTGTTGGTGTACCGATGGATCTAGGTGCAGACCGCCGCGGAGTTGATATGGGACCTAGCGCTATCCGTTATGCGGGTGTGGTAGCACGCTTGGAAAAGATGGGTTTCAATATTGAAGACCGAGGAGATATTTTTGTAATGCGTCCTCACCACTTCACCGAGACGGAAAACCATAAATACCTGGATGAAGTCGTGGAAGCCAATGAAAAGCTTGCCAATGTTGTAAGCGATATCATGACTGCTGGTCGATTCCCGCTCGTATTGGGGGGCGATCACAGCATTGCCCTTGGAACCATTGCAGGTGTGGCTAAGCACGTAAAAAACCTGGGCGTGATTTGGTTTGATGCTCATGGTGATCTGAATACGGGTGCCACTTCTCCATCGGGAAATATTCACGGTATGCCTTTGGCAGCGAGCTTGGGTTATGGGCATGAGCGTCTGACGAGCATTGGGGGATATACACCAAAGGTACAAGCAGAAAACGTGGTCATCATCGGTGCGCGTGATCTGGACCAAGGTGAGCGTGAATTGATCAAGCGTATTGGAATGAAGGTTTTCACCATGCATGAAATTGATAAATTGGGTATGGCTCGAGTCATGGATGAAGCAATCGCGCATGTGTCCAAAAACACAGATGGCGTGCATTTGAGTCTCGATTTGGATGGACTTGATCCACACGATGCTCCGGGAGTAGGGACGCCAGTAATAGGTGGTATCTCCTATCGTGAAGGGCATGTCTCATTGGAAATGCTGGCAGATGCAGATATTCTTTGTTCGGCAGAATTCGTGGAGGTCAACCCGATTCTAGACCGAGAAAACATGACAGCTCGCGTTGCAGTCGCTTTAATGAGTTCCGTTTTTGGTGATAAATTACTGTAAAATAAATGAAGATCATCATGAAAAAAGAGAGGCTTTTGGCCCTCTTTTTTTGTTTTTCCGCATCTTTACATTGATAGGGGAAAGCGGTACATTCTAAGGATGGAGACGAAGTTTATTTAATAGCTGGTCCAGTTGTACACTTAGCGTAACTAATTCTGGAGTAATGCAGGCTTGTTTTTTGTACTGTTCGTTGAGTTCTTTTCGCAGCATCTCAATCTCGAGGAGAACGTCTTTTTTTGACAATCGTTGCACTCTCCTTTCCACCTGTGAGATAAATGAGCTATCATTACTTATATATAGAGGAAAGCAAGACGCTTATTCCTCTATTTCCCAACAAATTATCCGCACAAACACAAGATAAAAAATGAAACCATATGCAGTAACATCCGTATATAGGATTACGGTATTGTGGGGAGGATCGCATGGATTTTGTAGAGAAACGGTTGACTCAGCGGGCAAAACGCGGAGACCGTGAAGCTTTTGCGGAGTTAATCGAGATTTATAAAGACAAGATATTTCAGCTCGCATATCGTATGGTGGGAAACCGTCAGGATGCAGAGGACATTGCGCAAGAAACATTTTTGCGTGTCTATGCCAATTTGCATTCATACGATGACAGCTATAAGTTCTCCACATGGATCTACAGGATCGCGACCAATCTATGTATCGACCGTGGCCGGAAAAAACGACCTGACTTTTCATTGGATGAAGAAACCGAACCAGGGCAAGGCCTGGACTGGTATTCACGCCTGTCTTCTAACGAGCGAACACCGGAAGACAAAGTCGTAACGCAGGAGCTGCAGGAGACGGTGCAAGATGCTTTGTCTCACTTACAGCCCAAATATCGCTCGATTATGATCTTGCGTTATATTGAGGATTTGTCGTTGCAGGAGATCAGCGATATCGTAAAGCTTCCCATAACGACAATCAAGACGCGTATCCACCGAGGAAGGGAAGCATTACGCAGCAAGTTGCGATTGATGTGAGAAAGGAGAAAATCACGATGGAATGCCGGGATATGATTTGCCTCATCCACGAATATTTAGATGGGGACACTGATGAATTAGCCAATCTGCAATTGCAAACACACATACAGTCTTGTGTGAGTTGTCGCCAGCATATGCATGAGTTGCAGAGAGCCATCGCGTTTGTTCAAAGCGCTTCACATATTCATGTCTCTTCTGATTTTACAGCTCGTGTACTTGCGCAATTGCCTGCGCCGACAAAAGCGAATCTGTTATCAGGATGGCTTCGAAATCATCCGTTTTTGACAGCTGCAGCGGTATTTCTCTTTTTGATGACCGGCAGCGTATTCAACAGTTGGTTTGACCGAGATGACACTTTACAGGTATCCTCTGCTAATTTGGATAAATTAAAAATAGATCGTGAACGCAATGTCGTAGTTGTACCAGCAGGAACCAATATTAATGGAGACTTGGTTGTCCGCAACGGAAACGTAGATGTTCAAGGCCATGTAACAGGAAATGTTGTGGCTATTGAAGGAAAAGTGTTCGTGGCATCTACCGCCCAAGTCGTGGGAAATACCGAATCAATCGAAGCAATCGTAGATTGGATTTGGTATGAGGTGAAAAATATTGGAAATGACTTGCTTCCGATCTTGCCATAAGAGAAAATAGAGAGTACAGCTATCAGAGCACGGCAGTGGAGCCGTGCTTTTTCCGCAGGAGATAGACTGACTTCATTAGATGGAGCGAGATATGGGGGCTTCGTTATGATATCGATATCCATGGAATATGGGGATTTGCTACGGTATGCAACGGATATTTTACTCGTTACATACGTGTTCTATAAAATCATTATGCTTATTCGCGGGACGCGCGCTGTACAATTGCTGAAGGGGATTATGGTCATCGTCATCACATGGTTCCTTAGCAAATATTTTCAGCTGACGGCACTGCACGCGCTGATGAATCAAGCTTTTACATTCGGGGTTTTGGCGGTCGTCATCATCTTCCAACCGGAGTTGCGTCGAGCACTGGAGCAGCTTGGTCGAGGCAAGCTTTTTTCCCGTTCAAGCAGTACGCAGGATGACGAGGCGGTTAGCCGCTTGGTTCAAGAGGTGGGCAAATCGGTTACGTACATGGCCAAGCGTCGTATTGGTGCATTGATCGTCATTGAGAGAGAGACGGGTCTAAATGACTACGTGGAAACGGGTATTGGCATTAACGGGCGAGTCAGCTCAGAGCTGTTGATTAATATTTTCATCCCGAATACACCGTTGCATGATGGTGCAGTCATTATGCGAAAAGACATGATTATGGCTGCTGCCTGTTATCTTCCACTGTCTGAAAACAATTCCATCTCCAAGGAGTTGGGGACGCGCCATCGTGCGGCAATAGGGTTAAGTGAGGTATCCGATGGCATTGCGATCATCGTATCCGAAGAGACTGGTCAGGTGTCCTTTGCCGCGCATGGAGCAATGAATCGCAATCTGACGGAGGCGCAACTGGCAGAGATGCTGACAGAACAGCTTCAGCCTCTGTCCAAAGGCAAATCCATGGGAAGTCGTTGGCAATGGAGGCGAAAACATGGATAAATGGTTAAACAGTCACTGGTTTGCACGTGCTGTTGCGTTGCTTTTGGCTATCATGACATGGATGATTGTCAATCTGGAAGCAGAACAAACGACGACTCCTGAGGCAAGTCAGCCAACTTTTATTGATAGTGTCAATTTGCATGTGAGATACGATACCGATCGTTATCAGGTGGTCAAGCAGCAACGAACGGTAAAGGTCGCCTTGGAAAGCAATAATCCTTTTTATCGACACAATTTCTTCCCAGAGGAATCGTGGGAAGTGTATGTCGATGCGACAAGCCTGGGCAAAGGAACACATCGTGTACCTGTCCAGTACAAGGGATTCCCGGATGAAGTCAAGGTAGGGATCATACCGAATATCGTGGAAATTACCTTGGAAGAGAAAAAGACCGTTGAGCGTGAAGTTTCCGTGGAGAAATTGGGACAGGTCGCCCCTGGTTACACGGCTGGAGAGCCTATTGTGAAGCCGTTTAGAGCGCTTGTAAGGGTACCTGAAAGCCAAGTGAATAAGGTAGCAGCAGTTAAGGCTTCGGTTGATTTGGAAGGGGCTACTTCGGCAATCAAGACAACGGTTCCGCTCAAAGTCGTGGACAAGTCTGGTAACGTGATTCAAGGGGCCGATGTGGTGCCACTTACGGTAGAAGTGAACATCCCCGTAACGAGTCCGTTTGCCAAAGTGCCAATCAAATTAAACTTGACGAATGAATTACCAAATGGCTATAGTTTGGCTAGTATGGGTATGAATGTGGAAGAGGTCACGGTCTATGGACCGAAGGAAGTCATTGATGGCATCAAATCCAACACATACCCAGGCCCGGAAATCGATCTCGGCAACATTACATCAGATCGCGATATAGAGTTAAAGATACCGTTAATGGATAATATTGTGAAGGTCGAGCCGGAGTATGTGACCGTATCGCTGAAAGTCGTTCCATCAACGACCAAGCGTTTGGATAAAATTCCGATTCGCATTAGCGGGCTATCAGAAAGCATGGAAGCAAAGGTACTATCCACCGATGGCCAAGAGATGTCTACAATCGACTTCGACGTGATCGGCGCACCAGACGTGCTGAATCAGTTGAGGCATGAAGACTTGCAGGTCGTAGCAGATGTCAGCAATATGCCGGCGGGTGTATACGAAGTACCATTGAATTACATCTTCAATCAGTCGGAGTATATCAAGACTTCTGCGGGCGCACCTAGAAAGGTCACAATTCAAATCACGAACAAGCAAAGGTAGACATAAGCTGTTGTGTGCACAAGGAAGGAAATGAGGGACAATCATGGGGAAGTATTTCGGAACAGACGGTGTACGCGGTGTAGCAAATACACAACTGACACCCGAACTGGCATTTAAAATCGGACGCGTTGGCGGTTACGTTCTCACCAGACACAAGCAGGAAGGGAAACCAAAAGTGGTGATTGGGCGCGATACGCGCATTTCCGGACAAATGCTGGAAAACGCACTTTTGGCTGGACTGTTATCGGTTGGAGCAGAAGTGGTCAGATTGGGTGTTATCTCCACCTCGGGGGTAGCGTATCTCACACGTGCACTTGGTGCAGATGCGGGTGTTATGATCTCCGCCTCTCACAATCCGTTTCCGGATAACGGAATCAAGTTCTTCGGCAGCAACGGTTTTAAACTGTCCGACGAAGTGGAAGCTGAAGTAGAACAGTATTTGGACGCGGCAGAGGACACTTTGCCTCGACCAACAGGCGAACAAATCGGGACGGTTCTGGAATTCCTGGAGGGTGGACAAAAGTACCTCTCTCACTTGAAGAGTACCGTATCTGAGCGATTTGACGGTCTGAAGGTAGTCCTGGACTGTGCAAATGGTGCTGTCTCATCATTGGCAGCTCGTCTGTTTGCGGATGTGGACGCTGAAGTGATCACGATTGGTGCGAATCCGAATGGAATCAACATCAATGACCAGTGCGGTTCAACGCATCCTGAACGTCTAGTAGAAGAAGTATTGAAGCATAAAGCAGACCTGGGTCTTTCCTTTGATGGGGACGCGGATCGCTGCATTGCAGTAGATAATAATGGTGAAATCATCGACGGCGACTATATTATGGCGGTCTGTGCACGAGCACTCAAGGCAAAAGGAAAGCTCAACAACAATACAGTTGTCACGACAGTAATGGCTAACATGGGCTTCTTCAAAGGGATGGAAGAGTGCTCCATCAATACGACGAAGACTGCTGTAGGGGATCGCTACGTAGTAGAAGAGATGCTGCGCGGCGGCTATAATCTCGGTGGCGAACAGTCCGGTCATATCGTCTTCCTGGACTACAATACGACAGGAGACGGTCTGTTAACGGGTCTGCAGCTCTTGAACATCATCAAGGAGTCTGGCAAGCCGTTGTCCGAGCTCAAACAAGTGATGGTCAAGTATCCGCAGCTTCTGATCAATGTCCGTGTAGAGGACAAGTCAAAGCTGAATGGCAATGAAGCGATTGCGCAGGCGATTCGTGAAGTGGAAGAAGATTTGGCTGGCAATGGTCGCGTTCTGGTTCGTCCGTCCGGAACAGAGCCAATCGTGCGTGTCATGGCAGAAGGTCCAGATGCGGCTCAGTTGGAAGGGCTCGTGAATCGGATTGTTGACGTGGTTAAACAAGAACTGGTGTAAAATTAGTGTAAAAAGTAGCAGGGAGCGGTTTCGATGCCGCTCCCTTTTGCATACAACTAAAATACGACGACGAGATATTGTCGCTCTCCACAATCTGTGGTACAGTGTTCATGTGCGCTAGCACCAAGAAAGAAAAAATTGGGAGGGATTGTGCAAAAAAGAACAAGCATCGTAAATCAAATGCATACCATTGAAAAGCGCCAGCACTGAGGCTGCCCGACATGGAGCCCAGTGGACGAGGTGGAGGTTTATCGAAGCATTCGGCGGATACCTCCCGGCAGCAGTATCACTGCCGCAGAGCGCAGGGACAAAACATCAGGGTGATCTGATGGACAAAACCTTGCGTGTGATATGTTTTTTGTCATTGCCGAAATAGATGAAACAGAATGATCATATAAAAAACATGGAATGGCGGGGGACTCACCCCCGTACCATTGTTCGGGTCGAAGTCCCTCGCCAAATTGGAAGGGGACCATACACTTATGTGCGGAATCGTTGGATATATTGGAAATAAACAAGCGCAAGACATCGTGATCGGAGGACTTCGCAAGCTGGAGTATCGCGGCTATGATTCAGCAGGGGTCGCTGTCGTGAATGCAAACGGATTGGAGTACTCAAAAGCTCAGGGGCGCCTGGCTGTTCTCGAAGGTCGTTTGGAGTCGAATCCATTGGCAGGTTCTATGGGAATCGGGCATACGCGTTGGGCGACACACGGAAAACCGTCTGACGAGAACTCCCACCCACACACAGACGAGAAATCGGCGTTTGCAGTCGTTCACAACGGGATTATCGAAAACTTCCTGCCATTGAAAGAAGAGCTGCTGGAAAAAGGCTACACGTTCACTTCTGAGACAGATACCGAGGTTATCGCTCACTTGCTCGCTGACATGTACGATGGCGATATCGTTTCTACAGCGCGTC
This sequence comes from Brevibacillus sp. HB1.4B, assembly GCF_013284285.1. Taxonomy (NCBI): domain Bacteria; kingdom Bacillati; phylum Bacillota; class Bacilli; order Caryophanales; family Paenibacillaceae; genus Brevibacillus; species Brevibacillus sp. HB1.4B. The sequence goes on along the minus strand of NZ_JABSUT010000024.1, from coordinate 1,702 downwards.
GTGCTGTTCAACGCATGCGTGGTGCCTATGCATTGGGAATCATGACAGAGCATGAGCCAGATAAGCTGGTAGCGATTCGTTTGGCTAGCCCGTTGGTAGTTGGTGTGGGTCAAGGCGAGAGCTTTATCGGTTCGGATATCCCGGCTATTTTGGAGCATACACGTGACGTGTACATTTTGAACGAAGGCGAAATGGCTGTATTGACTCGCGATGGTGTGGAACTGATGAACGCAGAGACCGGCGAGAAAATCGAGCGGGAACTGTTCCATGTCGAGTGGGATCTGGTACAAGCGGAAAAAGGCGGATATGATTCCTTCATGCTCAAGGAAATGCACGAGCAGCCTCAAGCTGTTCGCGATACCATGGGTGCCCGCATTGACGAGGACAACAAGCGAGTGATTTTGCCTGAGCTGAAAATGAGCGATGCGGAGCTGGCGACATACGATCGCATCTACATCGTGGCATGCGGTACTTCCATGCACGCAGGTCTCGTCGGTAAGGATGTTATCGAAAAATGGACTCGCGTACCTGTAGAGGTAGCAGTCGCTTCCGAGTTCCGTTACCGTGATCCGATCTACACAGACAAGACACTGATGATCGTCATCAGCCAATCTGGTGAGACAGCAGACACGCTGGCTGCGCTGCGTGAGGCGAAGAAGAGCAACGTGAAGGTATTGGCTATCACCAACGTGGTAGGCAGCTCTGTAGCTCGTGAAGCTGACGAAGTGATCTTTACGTGGGCGGGTCCAGAAGTAGCGGTAGCATCTACGAAAGCATACACCTCCCAAGTCGTTGCCCTGTACTTGTTCAGCCTGTATCTGGCTCAAGTAAAAGGCACCATGGCGGCTGCTGAGGTTGCTGAGGTCGTTGAGCACCTGAGCGAGATCCCTGGCAAAATCGCTTCCATGCTGAATGACGATGATCAAATTCGTCGCTTTGCAGAGGGCACAAAAGAGGTAAGCAGCCTGTTCTTCATCGGCCGCAGCCTCGACTATGCGGTATCGCTGGAAGGCTCTCTGAAGCTGAAGGAAATCTCCTACATTCACTCCGAGGCGTATCCAGCTGGTGAGCTGAAGCACGGTACACTTGCGCTGATTGAAGATAATGTTCCAGTTGTAGCTTTGGCTACGCAACCAGACATCTACGAAAAAACGGTAAGCAACATTGTGGAAGTAAAAGCTCGCGGCGCTCATGTACTGGGCTTTGCGACTGAAGGCAACCACGACCTGGCGAAGAGTGTGGATGAGGTCATTTACATGCCAGCCACTCTGCCAATGCTCACACCGATTCTGACCGTCATTCCATTGCAATTGCTTGCTTACTACGCTTCTGTCGCTCGTGGCCTTGACGTGGATAAACCGCGGAACTTGGCGAAGAGTGTGACGGTTGAGTAGGGTAGAAGAATAAGAACATCCTTTTGTTCAGAGATAATAAAGTCTGTCACTAAATAATAGACTTTGTCACTAGGTAATAAAGTCTGTAACTGAGTAATGAAGTTTGTCACTTTGATGTTACGTAAAAAGAACAGTGAAACCAGTAAAAAAGTGTGAAACTGCTTAGTTTAGTCCCGATGATGGAGTTAATGATCATCGGGACTTCTTTTATTCCATCTAGGGGTGATACTATTTTGACTATAGGTAACCGAATAAAGTTTATAAGAAAAGCGAATAAGGTGGACCCAATAAACTCAGCCAGTCTAACA
>NZ_JABSUT010000023.1:0-12349 GCF_013284285.1 Brevibacillus sp. HB1.4B | reverse complement strand
TTTCATGCCCGAACGGGTTTGTTTCTTTATCATTCAATCGTTTTAAACCAACGCTGGCTTTTTCGCAAGCATCGTGCCTTCTTGCGCGTAACGTACGTGCCAGGAGAATGCCTTTTCCAATACATGCGGGGTGTGCCCGCCGCGTGTGAGTGCTTCCTCGTAGTACGCCATCAATTGATCGCGGTACATCGGATGCGCACAGTTCTCGATCATTTTGATGGCTCTTTGACGCGGAGCCAAGCCTCTCAAGTCAGCCAAGCCTTGCTCGGTCACGATAATATCTACATCGTGTTCGGTATGATCCACATGGGAGGCAAACGGAACGATGCTCGAAATGTTTCCGCCTTTGGCAATCGACTTGGTTACGAAGATACCTAGACGTGCGTTGCGAGCAAAGTCACCAGAGCCGCCGATGCCGTTCATCATTCGCGTACCCGATACATTGGTCGAGTTGACGTTGCCGTAGATGTCCGCTTCAATCGCGGTATTGATCGCAATCAGACCGAGGCGGCGAATCAGCTCCGGATGGTTCGTAATTTCTTGCGGACGCAACAGCAGCTTGTCACGGTATTGGGCGAAATTTTCGGTGACATGCTTCATCTTGTCAGCCGTTAATGTGATCGAACAGCCTGAGGCAAACGAAATTTTACCTGCATCAAGCAAATCAAACACCGCATCCTGCAACACTTCCGAGAAGACAGTCAGATCCGTGAATTCCGAATCCAAAAATCCGTTGAAAACCGCATTCGCTACCGATCCGATTCCCGATTGCAATGGCGCGAGATTGTTCGGCAAGCGTCCCTCTTTTACCTCTTGACGCAAAAACTCGATCAGATGTGCCGCAATCTGCGCCGTTTCTTCGTCCGGTTCCACAATCGTCGAGGGAGAATCCAACTGATTCGTAAGGACAATCCCTTTTACTTTATCCGGGTCGACGGGAATCCCAGCTGTACCCATTCGCTGATCCACGGACGTGAGTGGAATCGGTTCACGCTCTCCTTGTTTCGCTGGTGTATAAATATCATGGATGCCTTCCAACTCTACCGATTGAGCCATATTCAGCTCAATGATGACATGCTTGGCATTTTCCACGAAAATATTGGAGTTTCCCACGGACGTAGCCGGGATGATCATGCCCTCTTCTGTAATTGCAACCGCTTCCACAATTGCGTAATCGATTGCGTCTATCGCTCCCTGGCGAATCGCTTCTGCTGTATGCGACAGATGCTGATCAACGAACATCATGCTGCCATCGTTGATTTTTTTCCGCATGACCGGATCTGCTTGAAAAGGCAATCGCTTGTTGATGATCCCCGCTTCCGCCATCACTGCATCTACATCGGAGCCGAGTGAAGCTCCCGTATATACGTTTACGCCAAAAGGCTTGTTCTCTTTTTTCGCCAGCTCAGCCAATGCGAGCGGCACGACCTTGGCATCACCAGCACGCGTGAAACCACTTAACCCGATCGTCATGCCATCCTCAATCCATCCTGCTGCTACCTCAGCCGTCACGATTTTATCTGCCAGTCGTTTATCGCGTAAGCGCTCCCACATCATTGTGACCCCCTATGCCATCTTTATTGCCTTTACACTAGCACAGGGATTCTGAGCGGGCACTCGATTTTCAACAAAACAGAATATTTACGGCCTATCAAGAAAAAACGACAGCGAACCGTTCTCATTTATCAGATATTTCAGAAGCCGAGCAATTGCCGAAACGAGCTGGCGTACGACTGACTTACAGGAACTCTCGTCTTTTGCTTGTCCTTCATCTCTAATAAAAACGTCGAATGAAAATGCGGGTGAATAAAGCCGATCGATTCCATATTGACGAAATACGACCGATGACAGCGCACAAATCGCTCTTGCGGGAGCATATACTCCAGTTCAGCCATGTTGTATTTGTTCGAATATGTTCCACTAGCCGTATGCAAAAGCGTTTTTCCTTCATGAGAGCTGATATAGACGATCTCCGTTAACGGAATGGGCAGCCAGCCGTCCTCCCCTTTTCCGACCAAAAACGATAGACGCGGCTCCGGATTTGTTAGCGGAACGTTTTGAGGTGGATAGATGGCGGTAATACAGCCCATGACCTGACCATTTCGTACTAATGGAAGCGAGAGTCCGTAGTACGGCACGCCAAAAATACGACTCTCCACCTGATGCCCTACTTTTCCCATTTCCATGAGTGCTTGATGTGTAGCCGAGCCTATGGGGACGAGATCCCCTGGTGTAATTTTCAAGTCTATATTGGAACTCGGTTGATAGTACAAGTATTGTGAGCCGTCCGAGATCGCAATCGATACCCCGTCTGGCACGACTTCCCCAATCATTTGCAGCACCTCTGGAACCACTCTGTCCCCCATGCTGATTCCTCCTGTTATTGCTTTTTGATCTTCTCTACCTTCTATTAAAACACATTTCCCTGCCCGCAAATCAATCCTTGTCTTTCCTCTCTATACAAGCGAATCCATCCGATTACAGCCAGGCATTGTGCTATCATGAGATTACAAAACATTCACGATTGTTTGAGCAAAGGCGGTGCAGCATGGACCACACCATTGTCTTGATTGCAAAAGGAACGGACACTCTCGAATTTTTGTTAAACGAACTGCGGGCTTATTTCGAGCCGTATTGCAAAGTCATCGGCTATGCCAGCCATGAGCACATTCCCGATTTAAGCGGAGTCGATCATGTCTTTATCACAACCAAATCCCCAGAGCTGTACACAGTTGCCCGTCAAGCTGTTGCTGACTCCGTACCCATCACGGTTTTAAACCGTTTTTTCGAGTTGCGCAAAATGAAAGCGCTGATGCAGATTCCTCCGGGGACGACCGTCCCTGTCATGAACAATTCACCAGTTTCCGCACAGGAGGTCATCCAAAACTTATTAGAGGCGAACGTCGATCATTTGAATTACGTTCCCTTTCACCCGGGCTGTACATTTGATGATCTCGAATTTCAATACGCCATCATTATGAGCGTTCCTGACGTACCTCTTCCACCTCATGTGGAGGTGATCGATCTCGGGTTTCGCAAAATCAGCATTCACGACCTGATTGATACCGGTCGCAAGGTAGGCGTACCCAGTGAATGGGAGCGCGAGTACTTGTCTGCCTTCATCGTAGAAATGTCTGAGCTCGCGAAAATGCTTGGCACCTCCTACGCAGAAGTACAGAAGCTCAACAGCCAGCTGCAATCTACCTTTCAGGCAGTCAAAGATCCCGTGATCGCTTGCAACGAACAAGGTTTGATCACCTTTATTAACGACGTCGCCGTTGAGTTGTTTTGTCCACATGCATCCTCTATTGTTGGACAACCGTACACGGTGTTGAAGGAGCACAGCTTGCTACAGCCCTTTTTTGAGCAGGAAGATCAGGAGGATGCCCTCGTAACCATTGAACACAAACAATTTATCGTCAGCAGTCAAAGCATCCGCCGCAGGCATGAGCATTTAGGCTTCGTTTGTACACTAAAAGACGTGACCGAAATCCAACGCTTGCGCACCACGCTTACGTTGCGCGGTCATACAGCGACCTACTCCTTTTCCGATATTAAAGGACAAAGCCAACCGCTGCTCCAAGTCATCGAGCTCGGCAAAAAGATGGCAAAAAACAATCAAACGATCCTGCTAACAGGCGAAAACGGGACGGGAAAAGAGCTGTTCGCCCATGCCATTCATCAGCACTCCCTCCGCAAAAACGGCCCCTTTGTCGCAATCAACTGTGCCTCCTTGCCGGAAAACCTGCTGGAGAGCGAGCTGTTCGGCTACGAAGACGGTGCCTTTACAGGAGCACGAAAAGGCGGAAAGCCCGGCCTGTTTGAGCAAGCGGACGGTGGGACGATTTTTCTCGATGAGGTGGGGGACATCTCTGGGGCCATTCAGGTCAAGCTACTTCGCGTGCTGCAAGAAAAGCAGGTCATCCGTGTAGGCGGCACGGGAATTCTTTCTGTGGATTGCCGCATCATCGCTGCTACCAATCGTGATTTGGAAGACGCTGTTTCCCAGGGAAGCTTTCGCGAGGATTTGTTCTATCGTTTGGCTGTCCTGCCGATCCAGATTCCCGCTTTGCGCGAGCGAATCAGCGATATTCCCCTTCTCATCGATGAGCATCTGGAGCAGCAAGGCATTCGTAAAACCTGGTCGCCAGAAGTAATGGAGCTATTCTATCGCCATGACTGGCGGGGGAACATTCGCGAACTGAAAAATGTCGTCGACTATGCCATTACGGTAAGCGAGCATCCTGTCATCGGCATTCAGGACCTCCCTAAACGATTGACGGATAGCCTATTTCAAAAGCAGCAGACGGCTTCTATCCCTAAATTGGACGACAACCGCGACTTGGATATTTTGTATTGCTTGCATCATTATTACGTATCCAACAAACCAGTCGGGCGTTATCAATTGGCGCACTCCCCTGAGCTACAATCCGTAGGCTGGACAGAGAGCGCACTGCGTCACAAGTTGAAACTGCTGGAGCAACAAGGTTTGGTACGTTCAGGAACAACCCGACAAGGAACCTCCATCACCCCCGCGGGTATCGAATTGTTGCGAAAACACGGGCGGATTTAGCTTCCGCCCAATGAATAATAGGATGTATTAGGCTGAATAAAACCTAATAAACATTCCTAAAGCGCATTATATTCCCTTCCCTTGCCTATGAAAATCCACTGAAAACGCTTATATTCGGGAAATTTCGACACTTGGCACGACCCTTGCTTGTCATAAGCAAAAAAAAGCGAGGTGACCTCATGTCTACACATCCATTGAAACCTGCAAAGAAACGTTTTTCTGTGCCGCATACGTATGCCATCCTCTTTATCATTATCATTTTGGCAGCCCTAGCATCTTACGTACTCCCGGCTGGTGAGTTCGAACGCGTCAAAGACGTTGCCTCAGGCAAAACCGTCGTCGTCAACGGCAGCTACCATCCTGTAGAAAGTAATCCGGTCTCGTTCTTTGACATGTTCAAAGCGATTCCAGAAGGGATGCAAAAAGGCGCGCAAATCATTTTCTACATCTTTATTGTAAGCGGTGTATTCGGAATCATCCGCCAAACGGGTGCGATTGAAGCCGGGATCAATAAAGGTGTCCGACACTTGGAGGGTCGGGAAAAGCTGCTCATTCCTGCTTCCATGTTCCTCTTCTCCATCGGTGGCTTCACCATGGGAATGGCAGAAGAAAGCATCATCTTCGTTCCAATCGGTATCGCGCTGGCTCGTGCAATGGGCTTCGATGCCGTAACTGGTACGGCCATGATCACCATGGGGGCTGCTGCCGGCTTCATGGGCGGTATGATCAATCCATTTACGGTTGGGGTGGCACAGTCGCTCGCACAATTGCCGCTCTTCTCTGGTCTTACCTTCCGTGCTGTTGTGTATGTCTTCGTTCTCGCTTTTGCCATCTGGTACGTCATGCGCTATGCGTATCGTGTCAAAGCAGACCCGACCAAGAGTGTGCTTTATGGCGTAGAGAATCACGCCAGTCAAGAACAGGCAACAGTAGACATTCCAGATCTGAATGCACGCCACAAGCTCGTGTTCCTCGTAATGGTCTGTGGTCTCGCATTCAACGTATACGGTGTATTCAAGTACGAATGGTTCCTGACAGAGCTTACCGCTTCCTTCCTGATCATGGGCCTGATTGCTGGTCTCGTCGGAGGATTGTCGGTCAATACGCTGTTTGATTCCTTCGTCGCTGGTGCGAGAGCCGTTACGTTTGGCGCACTGATCGTCGGTTTTGCCCGCGCGATCACTGTCGTCTTGGAAGACGGAAAAATTATCGATACGATGATTAACAGTCTGACTTCGGCAATTGGTCATTTGCCAGATGCCGTTAACGTCCTGGCTATGTTTGTGATTCAAGCCTTTCTCAATCTCTTTATTTCTTCCGGTAGTGGACAGGCAGCAACAACCATGCCGATCATGGTGCCGATTGCGGATCTGCTCGGCATCCAACGTCAGATAGCGGTTCTTGCCTTCCAATATGGTGATGCGGTAACCAACTCCATTATCCCAACTTCTTCTGCGTTGATGGGCTATCTGGCTGTTGCAGGCATTCCGTATGAGAAATGGGTCAAATTCATTTGGAAGCTTCTTCTCGGCTGGGCCGTGATCGCCTCGATCGCACTCATAGTAGCAGTGACAATCGGCGTTTCGTAACCAATGACCCTTTTCACAAAACTGGCTGCGTCAAGTAGATTGGCGTAGCCTACGCTTCACTTATCGATTACACACGAAAAAACCGATGGAGGAACCATGCGCACAACGATCAAACAATTGCAGCCCGCCATTTTTTCTCTATACGAGCATTTACACCAGCATCCAGAGATAAGCTGGGAGGAAGTACAGACCACCTCGTTTATCGCTGACTTCTTGAAAAAACACCATTGCCGCGTCACTACCTTTGACGACGTGACGGGAGTTGTTGGCGAATGGGGCGATCTGACGCCGGGAAAATTCACTGTAGGCGTGCGAGCAGACATGGACGCACTCTGGCAAGAAGTAAACGGCGTCTTTACCGCGAACCATTCCTGCGGACACGATGCGCATATGACCATCGCATTAGGCGTCCTGATGGTATTGCAAGCAATGGACGTCCAGCTCCCTGGGCGCCTGAAGCTCATTTTCCAACCAGCAGAAGAAAGCGGAAATGGCGCACTTGCGATGGTGAACAAGCAAGTAGTGGACGATATTGATTTTCTGTACGGTGTCCACCTTCGTCCCATTCAGGAAATCCCTCGAGGCACAGCTGCTTCTGCCATCTTGCACGGGGCGGCTGGTACGATATTCGGGCAAATCAAGGGTTCCGATGCTCATGGCGCACGGCCTCATCTTGGAGTCAACGCTATCGAGGTAGCCGCAGCGATTGTTGAGCAGTTAAAAGGCATTCACCTCGATCCGCTCGTTCCTTATTCCGTCAAAATGACGCAGCTCGCAGCAGGTAGCAAAAGCAGCAATATCATTCCAGGCTCGGCGCAGTTCCACTTGGACCTGCGGGCACAGACGAATGAAGTCATTCACGCCCTATTTGCACGTGTCGAGCACATTTTGCAACACGTTTCACGTCTCTATGAAGTTGAGCTGTCTTATGAGATCACCGAACGCGTCTATGCAGCGGAAGTGAACGAAGAAGCGAGACTGATCATGGCGGATGCCATTACCGAAACCTTGGGAGCAGAGAAGCTCGAACCGCCGATTCAGACACCGGGCGCGGAAGACTTCCACTACTACACGAAAGAACGTCCACAGCTTCGGGCGACCATGCTTGGATTGGGCTGTGGCCTGACACCAGGACTTCATCATCCGCAGATGACTTTTGAAAAAGAAGCACTGCTAGACGGCATCGAGATTTTGGCAAGAACGGTACTGAATACGTTTGAGCGACAATCCAAATGAACGGTTAAGGAGAGATGAACATGAAAATCGAACGCGTGGACCTGCAACGAATCAAAATTCCGTTGAATTCCCCTTTTGAGACGAGCATGGGGGTCGAAACCCACAAGGAATGCATTCTGGTGCGTGCATACAGCGGTGCCCATGTCGGGTTCGGCGAAAGCGTCGCGATGGACGTCCCTGTCTACAACGAGGAAGATGTCGATACGGTCTGGTACATGCTCGAAAAGTATTTGATCCCGCAGCTATTTTCACGGGAGATTGAGCATCCTGATGACGTATCCCGCCTCTTCTCCTGGATGCGCCGTAACCACATGGCCAAAGCCGCTTTGGAAGGTGCCGTCTGGGATTTGTACGCCAAAATGAAGGGCCTCTCCCTCTCCCAAGCATTGGGCGGAACTCGTACGACGATTGACGTCGGTGTGAGTATCGGAATCGAGCCGACCATCGAAAAACTACTGCAACGCGTAGAAGGTTTCATCCGTGACGGCTACAAAAAGATCAAAGTGAAAATCAAACCGGGCTTTGATGTCGAGCCAATGCGTGCCATCCGCAACACATTTGGACCAGATGTTCCACTGATGGCGGACGCAAACTCTGCGTATACGCTGGCAGACATGGAGATGCTGAAGGCTTTGGATGGCTTCGGTTTGATCATGATTGAACAGCCATTGGCTCATGACGACATCATTGACCATGCGACCTTGCAAAGGGAACTAAAAACGCCGATCTGCCTCGACGAAAGTATCCATACAGTGGAAGATGCCCGCAAAGCACTCGAGCTCGGCAGTTGCCGGATTATCAACATCAAGATCGGTCGCGTGGGCGGTCTAACCGATGCCAAAAAGATTCATGACCTGTGTGAGACACGCGGCGTACCAGTATGGTGCGGAGGAATGTTGGAGGCAGGGATTGGCCGCGCCCATAACATCGCGATGGCTTCGCTTAGCAACTTCACGATTGCTGGCGACACCTCCCCTTCCCATCGCTACTTTGCTGAAGATATCGTGACACCTGTCATCGATTTTGCAGCACCTGGTATGCTGGCTGTACCGAAAACTCCAGGAATCGGTTTCGACATCAATGAGTCTTCCATTCGCAATGCCCTGATCGAGCATAAAAGCTACTATGCAAATCGGGAGTCTACTACGACTGTCATTCCTACCTGGTAGACGACTCATTCGAGATGAAAAAGAACAGAGAGTGCCTATTGGCCTCCCTGTTCTTTTTATTTAGGTGATTGTATTAATCCGTAATCGTCAAAAGCTTGCACAAATTTCGTTCGGCAAGAGCTCTCTTCTCTGGCGGAAACCGCTTTAGCAGATCCAACGCAGCATACGGAAGCTTCAATGCATGAGGATCGCTGTATAGTCTATCCCAGTATAGCGGTGAAAAAATTTCCTCGAACGCTGGCTCCTTCACCTCTTCCTCCAAAACAAACGGAGGAACATGGCGATTCAAATAGATTTGAAGACGATGGTTTACGATACCAGGCTTCACAATATCCTCATAACCGAATCGCTCCAGATCTGTTAACGCATGAGCATGTGTGATGTTATGGACGACCTCGCTCGCCAAATGATAGCGTACCCCGTTAATATCACGCGGCGGTATAACCAAATGTAGCTCCTCAAACGCCCGCTCTGCCATCTCTGCCGTTGTATGGTAAGGCGCAACTTCGTCTCTGACATCATCAATCGTCATGCCATGGTAATTCTCGATGCCCCAATAACGGTCTATCCTGTCTGCTGTCGTCGCTTGGAGAATCTTGACCAGGCCGTTCACCACAGTCGGAGTGATCATATCAGGGCGTTCGCGCAATGCTTTTAATGCCAACACACCTAGTGCTAGTCCATGACCTGAGGTCCGCAGCTGCTTCACATTTTGCTGGAGGCCATCGATGACGTGCTGTAACAAGGAGGGATCAGCTTGCTCGTCTTGATCTAGTGGAACAAACCATTCAGGTTTTTGCTTGCGGAAGGACTCACATGTCCGCTCAATGCCCTCTTTTACATGTTCAGGGAGATCGTGCTCACGATCCATGAAGTACCCTGCCAATAAGGCTGCCCCATAATGACCATCGAACCATCCCGCTACAGCTGCACGTGCCATTCCCGTAATGCCAAGCTCCAAGTAAGAATCAAGTAAACGCATATAACTTCCTCCTTTTTCCATTTATGTACCCATCATATACTATACATTTTTGTTTGTAAAGTATTGTATTTTGGTTTTTCGCTCATATAAAAAAGGCCCCGTATATCCGGAGCCCTTCATCTATTAGCTATCCTTTTCCTTGCTTAATCCAGCTTAAATTCTACTTCGTCTGTCTCTGGCCGATAATCGACAATCAGCCCTCTTCCATTCATATACCACAGCTCATCTTTTTCCATATAAAATGTGATGCCATCCTCTACTGTCGAAATGCCGATTTCATTCGGCAACTCTTTGGCAATCCCCATCGAGAATGAATCCTGAACCGTACTAACGCCTCCATACCGGACAAAAAAACGAATGCTGTCTCCTTCTTTGCATCCCCATTCTTCCCGAAACCATGCTACCGCTGCTTTAGTGATCGTCATGTTCATTAGTACGCCACTCCTCTCTTCTTCTACCTCTAGTTTACCTCAATTTAGAGATATTTGAAACATAAATGTATGTTAAATGGAATTGCTCCACTATTTGAAAAAAGAACCGATTCCCTTCGACGGGAAAACGGTTCTATCCATCTGTTTAAGGCTTTATTGGAAGTGTAACCAAAAAACTCGTTCCGATACCTACCTCACTGCTGACCTGAATCTTTCCGTGGTGCGCATCCACGATCCATTTGGCAATGGATAGTCCCAAGCCTGTTCCTTCTGTCGCTCGAGAGCGCATTTTATCCACCCGATAGAAGCGATCAAACAAATACGGAATATCCTCTTTGGCGATCCCGATCCCACTGTCTTTTACGAGAATCGAAACGCGACCGCCTTCCTTTTTGCAAGAGACATAAATCCGGCCGTCTTCGTTCGTGTACTTCAAGGCATTGTCCAGCAAGATGACCATGAGCTGATGAAGACGCTCTTGGTCCCCCAGCATCTCAATGGGTTGCTGAATGTCTGTTTCGAGACGAATTTCCCGTGCGATGGCAAGTTGTGCAAAAACCTGGGTGCATTTCATCGCGACTTCGTCTAAGCGCAGCGATTGATTCATGATCTGCAGCTCGTTAGAATCACTGCGAGCTAGTGTAAGCAAATCAGAGACGAGCTTGCTCAAGCGCTTGGCCTCTTGCATCCCTATCATGATTTTTTCGCTTTCCTGCTCGATCGTATGATCCGGATGTCTGAAAAGCCTCTCCAGATTGACCATGATGGCCGTGAGCGGCGTCCTCAGCTCATGAGAAGCATCGGCAATAAACTGCTGTTGTTTTTCCCACGAAACTTGGATCGGGATGAGTGCCCTTCTCGCCAAAAACCACCCAGCCACGATCGCAATGACAATACTAATAATGTCACCGATGATGACAACGTACAACAAGCTGTCCAGCATGTTTTGCTCAGGTGCCAGATTGTAAATCAGTTGAAACTGGTACGCGGTCTGCATCCGATTGCCTACAACGACCTTTTTCGGCACGGTAACTGTCTGCACGCGATAGACTTGTCCATTCACAGTTTTCGTTTCGATTCCGTCTGCTTTTCCGTTATGCTGGAATTCTGCATATTCCTCTGGCTCCAGCCTATCACCAAATGCGGTCCCAATGACACGACCAAAGCTATCCCAGACGAGTAAAACATACCGGCGATCCAGATCGTTAAACTTTTTCCTCTCCTGACGGTTGAATGGGAAAGGGTCATCTTCAATCCGATGGAGACGAGGCAAAGAATCAACTGCCAGCCTTTGACTGACTTTGGTCATTTCTCGGTCCACCTGCGAATAGAGACGATACTTCATCGTGTAGTAGACTGCACTCCCCAGCCCGTTCAACAAGAGCAGCACCACTACTACGTTCAGCGTTACGAGCCGAATCCTCGTTTTTCGAAACATCATTTGTCTTCCTTTTTCAAAATGTAGCCCACATTGCGGATCGTTCGGATGAAGCCTTCGTAAGCACCCAGCTTCTTGCGCAGGTAGTGGACATACAAATCGACCACTCCGTAATTCGCTTCTGAATCAATTCCCCATACGCGGTCAAAAATTTGCTGACGCGTCAATATTTGCTCCCGATTTTGCAGAAAGTACTTAAGCAGCTCGTACTCCTTCGTTGTTAGCTTCATCGGCTCATCATCAACAAAACCGTCATATTCATTTATCTTCAGAGATAGAGGACCGTATGCCAGATCGCCTTCTGTGTTCTGTTTCCCTTGTCGGCGCAAGAGGGCTCTCACTCTCGCCGTCAGTTCTTCGGCCGCAAAAGGCTTGACCAAATAATCGTCGGCTCCGGCATCTAATCCCTCGACTCTCGACTCTACGCTATCTTTTGCCGTTAAAAATAAAACCGGCGTCATTATCCCTTTTGTACGCAACGTTCTCACCAGTGAAAGACCATCCATTCCTGGCATCATAATGTCCAGGACCAACAAATCGTAGATGCCGCGTTCCGCCAATAACAAGCCGTCATCTCCGCGCTCTGCCGTATCCACCTGATAACCCTCATCGGTCAGGACTCCTGCAATTGTCTGAAGCAGCGCTTTTTCATCCTCCACTGCAAGAATAAGCATATTGATCCCTCTTTCATTTGAAAAAGCTGTATGTCATTCAGCATAGCATAATCGACTGGAATCACAATAATGACCACACTCGTCACTCTCGGCTGTGCACACGCTCCTTTTATTAGAGCACGTATTTTTTTGAATCAGATTTGTAGGTGCTGGCAGAAATACAAAAAAAGCTGCATTCTCCATTACTTTTTACAAGTAATCGGGAATACAGCTTTTCGTCTCATTCCTTCAAAACTGAATACGCATGATTGCTAAGA
>NZ_JABSUT010000022.1:0-23361 GCF_013284285.1 Brevibacillus sp. HB1.4B | reverse complement strand
AAGGTCATATTCGAACCTTCTGACTGGCTTTTTCTCTTTATTCTTTTTGCGGTGATTCCTCGATCATTTTTTTATTGATGATTCTTATTTTGTCTGCTGGAGATTGCTCGTCCTTTGCACTAATAAATACGGAGTTATCTCCCGCTTCAAAAAACATGACATAATCCTCATCGGCCATGCTCTTATCTTCACTGACAGGAGCCCCCAGATTTTTACGGATTGTGTCCAGATTCGTTTCATTTAGATGAAGACCCGCCAAATCAATTCCATATACGCGATCCTGCCCATCAAAATAAATGAGCGCACTCTCTAGCTTCTCAAAGACTTCATAGCGCCCGCCATCCCAATAATCCTGTTTCGTTACCTTGCCGTATAGCGCAGAAACCTCATCCCGCTTCATCCCGATGTGGATATCGAAGCCACTGATTTCGTTTTTGGATAGCTGCTTTAAAAATTGATCGTCCAGAATAATTTGGCGCACGGTAGCGGTTTGCTTCTCTTGCTTTTGGTCGCCCCCGCTATTTCCCGCCTCTTGCTGTTGCTCGGTAACAGGTTGTTGTTTAGAATCTGTTGATACGCTCGTGTCAGGTGAACAGCCTCCCACAATCAAACCTGCCACTACGGTCATACACACCCATTTTCTCAACCGACTTCACTCCTTTATCTCCTCTTGAATGGTCTCATCGCAACTTCGTCACTGGTAAGACGTATCTTTTAGTGAAAGTGAGGTGTTGTATGAATGCCACTCTGGTTACTCGTCGTACTTATTTTCGGAGGTCTCTTGCTGATTGGAGCCATCATCGATTGGATTGCCAAGCGCCGGAAGCAGAGAGTCCTCATAGAGCGTAACAACCGTGATTCCCATTCCTTTGATGAAGGATACGATCCGAGAAATAAAGACGAATATCTCAATTGATAGACGCTGCTCCCCATCATTTGGTTACGAAACCGTACCTAACAAAAAAAGACCCCGGAAAGGGTCCCCTTCACACTACAATGCTGATGATAATTCCTGACAAAATGCTAACGAGTGTTGCCCCATACAGCAGCTTTAGTCCAAACCGAGCGACGACATTTCCTTGCCTTTCATTCAAGCCTTTTACCGCGCCAACAATCGTCCCGATGGAGCCAAAGTTCGCAAACGAGATCAGAAACACCGACACGATGGCGACCGTTCTCTCGCTTAACTGACCTTGAATTTTCGTAAAGTCGAGGATGGCGACAAACTCGTTCGCCACTATTTTAGTGGCCATGATACTTCCCGCTTGTACGGCTTCATGCCAAGGAACCCCCATAAGAAAAGCGAGGGGAGCAAAGACATACCCTAACAACCCTTGGAACGAGATACCGAATACCGCCGTGAATAACCCGTTCACCATCGCAATGATTGCAATAAATCCGAGCAACATCGCGGCCACGACTACAGCTACTTTAAATCCATCTAGAATGTACTCCCCGAGCATTTCAAAAAAGGCCTGTTTCTCTTCTTTTTCTTGATCGAGCAAGTCATCTTCCGGCTTCACTTTATACGGATTAATAATAGAAGCAATGATAAAACCACCAAATAGGTTGAGTACCAACGCAGCTACCACATACTCTGGTTTGAGCATGGTCATAAAGGAACCCACAATCGACATAGACACGGTGGACATCGCAGAGGCGCACAATGTGTACAGCCTGTTTTCAGGTATAGCACTGAGCTGTTTTTTCACGGTAATAAACACTTCGGACTGCCCGACGATCGCCGAAGCAATCGCATTATACGACTCCAATTTTCCCATGCCATTCACTTTGCTCAATACGAGTCCCACATAATGAATAAATAAAGGGAGAATTCTCGTGTATTGCAGAATGCCTATCAGTGCGGATACGAACACAATCGGCAGCAAAACTTGTAAGAAAAACGGAGACGCACCTGGATTCGCAATACCACCGAAAACAAAATTAATCCCCTCGTAGGCATACTCCAAGAGTACGGAAAAACTGCTGGCAATGCCTGATATTAAAATGAGTCCAATACTGGTTCGCAACAGCAGCAAACCAAACACGATCTGAATCAGAATCATGATGAGGATAGGGCGATACCGAATGTGCTTTTTATTACTACTTGCCAGCCAAGCAAGCAAAAATACCGTAATCAAACCTATACCTGCGATGATATAATTCATGCAACCAACTCCATTAGCAAAAGATTTAGAGCCGACACGTACCATTGCCGATCCGCTTATCTCGCTCCATAATCTTCCCAAAAGAGCACAAAAAAACCCTCCTGAACGATGAATAATCGAACAGAAGGGGGATGGGACAACTATATATCTGCAACGGCGATAGCCTCAATCTCAATCAACAGCTCGTCCCTGATGAGCTTGCTCACTTCAACGGCAGAGCTCGCTGGCGGGGTTTCTGTATTCACGTACTGATCTCGAATCTCACGGACAATGTGCATCTTGGAGATGTCGGTCACGAAAAAAGTCAATTTCACTACATGCTCAAAGCTGACTCCTGACGCTTCTAACGCGAATTGGATATTATCGAAAACTTGTTTTGTCTGTGCGGCTAAATCGCCTGTGCCGACCACTTGGCCTTCCCTGTTGAGAGCCACCTGTCCCGATACATAAATCGTCCGTGCGTTCCGAACCTCCACCGCATGGGTGTAGCCAAACGTAGGTGGCATTGTTTCAGGGTTAATGAAGTTGATTCGCTTATCATTTTGCATCTGACATGCTCCCTCCGATTCTCATTTATTGGTAATCCATTCTACCATACCCAAAAAATTCTGACCATTATTCGATTTCTCAAAGAAAGAGAGGAATGAATAACCCGTCTCTAGCTCGGCTGAGGACGGGTTTTGCTTTTTAGTGGTTTCTATTGGAGGAATTAAATTGATCAAATAGCCCGCTTCCAGAGCTTTTTGGCTGTTCTTTTTTGTTTACGGCTTCAAATTGCTGAAACAGTCCGCCATCATGCTTCTTTTTTTCTTCTACTCTTATTTCTTTCTTTTTGGGTAGGGGCTGTTGAATCGGTGTTCTTTCTGGCTTTACAGGCACTACATTCTTTTTCTTTCCCGTATGGTTGGTATTTTTCTTCATGATCTTGTTAGGCGGTTGATTCTTCTTCTTTTTTCTTCTATTCATATACCAATACCATAAAGGAAGAATACCGAGCATAATCGTACCCGCCGTAATGAGATACAGCTTCCAGATCGATTGCCTTTTCTCTTCCTCCTTTTTTTCTTCCCGCATCTTTTGGACAGCCTGTTCAAAATCACGAACCATATAATTTTCTTTAACAGACGACAAGTTCTTTACAAACCCAACCGAGCCCCTTCCATAATAGATAAAATTCCGCAGGGCATTGTTCACTGTCATCTGGTATATGTATCCTGTCGGGACACCTGAATCCTGGATTTTTTCTTTGATCTCTCCCATAAGATCAGGAGAAGTCGGATCAATCATTTGGTCATATTCCAAAACTTCATAGTTCTTAAGTTCTTTTTTTCCTACTAACTGAACATTTTCTTCATTATTGAACAGAAAATACCTCGGAATCCTATTGATACTCTTCCGATAGACTTTGTTTTTCGGGAAATTATGCAAGGCCATTTCGTTGCTATGCATTTCCAGCGTTTGCTCTGACAGCAGTACCTCTTCTGCTTCTATGATGGGGAGGTTTTTCTCTAAGGCTTCATATTTAGGGAGCCAGTGAATGATACCATCTGGGTCTAAAAACATGTAAATGTCCTGATATTGAAAGGATGCCACATAGATTTGATCCGTTGGCAGGCTATTAAGATAAAACTCTTTTTCAAATGGAGTTGGATCGAAATTGTATGGGATGTTAAATACTGTTGCCCCATTTATCTCACTCTCATCTACCTCTTCTAACTGTCCGTTATTATGTACGGTAAAGTATAGGGGACCATTATGAGTTGGGTCACCCCAAATGGTCGATTGATAATATTGATTCGGTTGTAAATGGTATGGTCCAGTACCGCTATCGATTTGGATTAAGAGTTCGGACCGCTTGATTCTTTCCTCTTCCGCAGCGGCTTCTTCGCTCGTCTCCTCTTCTTGGCTTGTCTCTTCTTCCACGCTTTCTTCTTCATCATCGTCGTCATCGTCAGCCTTTTTTTTGATTTTAACCGGCTTGGATGATTTGAAACCGCTTGACGGTTTTGCGCTTTTTATCGAGGAGCT
This sequence comes from Brevibacillus sp. HB1.4B, assembly GCF_013284285.1. Taxonomy (NCBI): domain Bacteria; kingdom Bacillati; phylum Bacillota; class Bacilli; order Caryophanales; family Paenibacillaceae; genus Brevibacillus; species Brevibacillus sp. HB1.4B. The sequence continues at coordinate 19,165 of NZ_JABSUT010000022.1, read as the reverse complement.
TGAACTTTTGCTGGCTGAGCCTGAGCTTTTTCCTGAAGAGTACGAGCTTCTGCCGGACGAATAGGAGCCTGTACTTGATGACCCTGAGCTTCTGCCCGACGAATATGAGCTGGTACCAGATGATCCTGAACTTTTGCCGGACGAATAGGAGCTGGTACTAGACGAACCTGAGCTTCTGCCAGAACTACTGGAGCTAGAGGAACTAGAACCTCTAGATGACGCAGGCTCTACAGGAAGGATTACTAGACTAATCATTACAGCGCTAAGAAAATAGGCAAGCAAATTCCGCATGAAATATAACCCCTCTATGAACCAACCAATGGTTTTCTCTATATAACAGTTAAATACTACCACTTCGCATCATGGCAATGCTACAAAATTCCTACCCTTCCTTCTTCATCCTCTTTTGGCTTTTTACGATTACATCTATCCTGTATAATTTTTGAAAAATGGGCAATTAGAAAGAGAGGATTCGCTAGTGACAACGGTATACGATAAAGCGAAATATCATTACGAAAACTTTGAGGAGGATCTGCCTCAAAAACAGGCATACGTACATACAGGTTTTTTCATCGGCTGGTTGATTGAAAATGATATGGTTAGCAAGGATTTTCAAAAGAGTTTTGCAAACCTGATTGCTGATTTTAAACAAAGGAAGATGACTGGTCCTGAAGTTTATGAGAAGACGGATGGAGTATTTGCTAAAGACATGCTGAATGAAGAAGGAAACCAGTTCGCAATGTTTTACTTCGATTTCGATACGGGAGAGTATCGCTATCATTATCTCGAAGCGTTTGATTGTGATCCAAGCGTGTACCACGTGGAAGATACTTGGGGGAATTACGATCATATCAAAGATTGGATCGACAATGAGTATGAGTACTGGTGCGAGAAAAATGAATAAGACCGCGTGAGTACGCGGCCCTACGGTCAAGTCGCTATCCTATTTCTTCAGGATAAAATCAGACATAACTACCTTCTCCCATTGGATTCCTTTTGGACTCACGTTGGTGTAAAGCGTTATGGAGTCCGCATCTTCCATTACCGCTTTCAAATGAAAATTCATGTCCTTGGGCTGCAAATATTCATCATACAGCTGTTGGTAGTTGGGATCGTTCTTTTCTTTGGCGACTTTGATGTATTCTACGGTGTCAGGGTCTTTCTCAAAGTTTTTGTATTTCACTTGATATGCGAATGTCGCTTCTACTTTTCCATCTACTGTTTTCTCTTCATAATCCGATAGTGTAAACTCCAGCAGCTCATAGTAGGGGGAGAAAGCTTTCTTGCTCTCTTCTTCCATATAGCTTGCGATTTGGTTATAGCTTGTAGAGCTGTCGACCGATTGTTTCGGTTCTGTGCCAGTGTTCATTACTTCTTTTGCAGGTGGCGCGGCAGTCTGATTTTGTACGACCGCATCTGAGCTGCAACCACTGAAGAAAATCGCCAAGACCATAGCCATACATCCTACCATCACTTTTTTCAAAAGAAATCCCCCCTTATTTCGTTCGTCATTTGATATACGTTATACATTGGAGGCATGCTACACGTCTCAACAAAAAAAGAAAAAACCTTGATACACCAAGGTTTTTTCTTCGATGGCGTCCCCGAGAGGATTCGAACCTCCGACCTACAGTTTAGGAAACCGTTGCTCTATCCTGCTGAGCTACGGGGACAAATATGATCACCTACTTTCTTATTATATGTGTATATCCATTTTTCGGCAAATCCTATCCATTCCAGTTCCTATCAGCAGTTCTCGTCTGGAATAGCTGATGCATAACGGATTGGCTTCATGATCCGTTGACGACCGGAAAAAGTAGCAATCTCCGTTACTCCCATTGAATGGAGGTTCTCCAGATTCGCCGCTACGTATCTCCCAATATCGTCGGGAAAGTGCGCGTCGGACGAGAGTGTCAGTGGAACACCATGCGCCACCAAAACGTCGAGAAAAACGGGACTTGGGCACATTTCCTTAACAGGATAGCGGTAGTACAGGCCCGCATTGATTTCGGTCGCTGTATCCGTTTCTCTCAAAGCAGTTGCGATCCGGTGGTAATAGGGAACTATCTCTGATTCCAGAGGGCGATAGGAGAACACTTTCAGATTGTCCAGATGGGCAACAAAATCAAATAAATTGCTCCTGATCATGCACTCAACCGTGTAGAAAAAGTCCGCGTATAACTGTTTCAGGTCATGCTGCTCAAACAGATGGCGAGTCTCGGGATTGTCAAAGCCCCATCCTTGCATAAAATGAACAGAACCGATCACATAATCCCACGAAGCGCCTGCCAGCAAGCTTTCCAATTCTGCCTCCCCGCCGATAAAGTAATCCGCTTCGATCCCCAGCCGCAACTCCACACCGCTTGCCGACCAACGCTGCTTTGCTGCCTCAATAGCGACACAAAAGTCATTAAGACTCTCGGTGCATACTTGATCAAGCCAAGTGCGCTGCAAGCGACCCAAATCGGTATCACTGAGGTCTAGATACCGTTCAAAATAGGGACGGGCTTCACGAAAGCGGTATAAATGATCGACAATCCCCACTTCCTTCAAGCCTTTGTTTAACGCTTCACGTAAATACAGATCGATCCAGGATGGGTCGTAGCACCCCAGAGACATGCGGTTATTTAATCGCGCAAGGCTGTCCAGCAGCCAGGTGCGGGTATGTCGAGGTTCAGTAAGTGGATAAAAGTGGTCGAGGGCAGTATTGGTACGGTCGAGCCAACGCAATGAAAAAGGCCCTTCTTCCAGATGAAGATGATAGTCGATCAGCATGTGAAGTCTCTCCTTCCCGGATGTTCGCTTATCCAGGTAGTTTGAATGCCAGACGAAAGCCATTCATCCGGTATCGGCTGGTCACAAATAACCGCGCTGACATCCTGCCAGCCGCAAATACGAAAAAATTGCGTTTGACCGATCTTGGTTGTGTCTCCCAATACATAGACTTGCTCTGCCCGCTGTACCATCATGGTCGAGCATAGCGTTTCTTCCATGTCATAGTCGGTGAAGCCATCAGCCGTCATTCCTCCACAGGAAATAAACGCTTTATCAAAATGAAAACGAGAGAGCAGCTCGCAGGTAAACGCCCCAGCAACCGATTGTTGGGCCGGATGGGTCAGGCCCCCCAGCATAATGACCTGACCGTTGAACTGATTGGCTTCCAACAGCTCGTTTAGTAAAGAAGCGGCGGGGAGCGAATTCGTGACAATCGTTAATTGGTTGAGGCCTTTTATAGCACGTGCCAATTCCAGTGTTGTCGTCCCGACATCGAGTGCGATGGTATCCCCGTCAGACAAAAGTTCTGCCGCGATTTGCCCGATTTTCGTTTTTGCCGTCTGTTGAATCGCCTGTTTCTTTTCAAAGTGCGGTTCACGCTTCGCCAAATGATAAGGGATAGCTCCTCCGTACACTCGTTTTAACAAACGTTGCTGTTCCAATTGGTCCAGATCACGTCGTATTGTCTCCGGTGTTACTGCCAGGTTTTTTGCCAGACTCATCACCTGAATTTTACCGTGGCGGTTCAATTCGTCTAGTATCACTTGCTGTCGTTCTTCAGGCAATAGTGTCATAAAGCGGAATCACATCCTTGGGACCTACATACATTGTTTTTGTTGTGCCTATCTGCTCCTGCTCGAAAGACAGGTGCAGAGTGTCCACCAGTACAGGAACATCACCAATGTTCAGCTCGTAACGGGTAATGTTGCCGAGCATGGTTACTTGAGCGATATTCCCGGTCAAGCAGATGTCCTCCCCAGTCAAAGGCTGTTCGCGAAACGTCTCGGGACGAATTGCGAAACGTTCAACTGCCGGATGAGACAAATGAGGCGCGATTTGGCTAAGCTGCTCGGCAGTCAGCACGTTGTAATTGCCAATGAAGCGAGCAACAAATTCAGATCGAGGTTGCGTGTAAATCTCTTGAGGACTGCCGTGCTGAACGATTCGTCCACCATTCATGATGTAGATGCGGTCACTGACAGCCATGGCTTCTTCCTGATCGTGCGTAACCAGCACAGTCGTCATGTTTAATTCTCGTTGGATCGTGCGTAGCTGCTTTTGCAAATTTTTACGAATCTGAGCATCAAGCGCGCTAAGCGGCTCATCGAGCAAAAGCACTTTTGGCCGGGTGACCAGAGAACGGGCAAGTGCCACACGCTGCTGCTGGCCACCAGACAATTCACGTGGGTAAGCCTGCTCCTTTCCCACCAATCCCACCAGCTCAATCATTTCTTGGACACGCACCCGAATCTCCGTTTTCGAGATTTTGTTCATTTCCAGGCCAAAGGCAATGTTTTGACTGACCGTAAGATTGGGAAAGAGCGCATACGATTGGAACACCATGCCGATCTGCCTGTTTTTTGGAGACACGTCCGTCACATCTTTGCCGTCAATGTAGATCATGCCCGTATCAGGGGCCGTCAAACCACTGAGGATGCGTAACAGCGTACTTTTGCCACACCCGCTAGGACCAAGCAAGGTAACCAGCTCACCTTTTTCAATCGCAAGATCGAGTTGCTGCAACACGTGTTGACCGTGAAAAGTTTTGGACAAGTGTTCGATTTGGACGTAGCTCATTAGGGAACCTCCTTGCGTGCGAAGCTTCGGCGCGTGAATTTTACAACCAGGCCAGTGATGATAGCCATGAGGACAAAATAAGTGACGGTAATTGCGCTGGCGACATGCCCACTTGACGATAGCTTGGCGTATAGATACATCTGCAGGGTTTCGTATCTTCCTCCCACCAGGATGTTAATCAATACGAATTCACCAAACAAAATGGAGAACGACAAGAGCGAGGACACGAAAATTCCAGACATGATATTCGGAACGATAATCCGTACAAACGCCTGCCAGTGGCTCGCACCCAAGAGCTCGGCTGCCTCCATCAACGAACGTGCCTGCAAGGCAAGCAGGCTGTTGCGCGTTCCCTGATATAAATACGGAAGCAAACCGACCAAATACGCCCCGGCGGTGATGATGACCATTGGAATTCCGTTTCCTGAATAAGTACGGATCAATCCGACCGCCATAATGACACCCGGAACGGCATAGGTCAGCATCACCAAAATTTGAACCAGCCTCTCCATCCGGGGAGCGTAGACGATAATGGAGAATACAGCAGGAACAATAATGACAACGGCAACGACAGTCGTCAGAAAGCTGAGCAAAAAAGAACGCCCGAATGCCTGCAAAAATCGGGGATCGGCATACAGCTCCGCGAACCATTTTCCTGTGAGTCCTTCCGGCAAAACCGTGCTATTCCACTCGGTTGCCAGTGAGTAAAGGATGGTAGCCGCGACAGGCAAAAACAAATACAGCATGAGCAACGCAAACGACAAGGATGGCAAACTGATCCGCTTCAAGACAAATCCCTCCGAATCTTCCGCGTCAGCCACTCGTTCACGAGCAGGGCGGCGGCAAGCGTCAGGCCGAGCAGTACAGCGAGAGCGCTACCCAGCTCGGGTCTGGCAAAAATGTCGCCAGATACTAGCGCACCAATCCGAATGGGCACCAGATTGTAGTTGCTCCCGGTGAGCGCGTAGGCAGAAGCATAAGCACCCATTGCGTTGGCAAACAGAATGCTGAATGTGCCGACGATGCCTGGAAGCAGTACCGGAAAACCGATTCTCAGCCAAAACTTCGAGGGGCTGGCCCCAAGCAGCTCGGCCGCTTCCATCCATTGTTTCTGAATGGCGTTGTACAGGGGATACAACAGCATGACTGCCAGAGGCAGTTGAAAATAAATATAAACAAGCGTTAAGCCGCTCCACGAATACAGAGTAAATGACTGACCAAAATCAATCCCCAGTTGCTTCGCGAGCAAAACAAACAATCCACTGTTTCCCAACAGGACAATGAAGGCAAATGCGAGCGGAATCCCCGCAAAATTGGAGGTTAAGTTCGTAATGACAAGAATTCGCTGTTGCAGTGACTGTGGGAAACGGGTAATCGCATAGGTAGCGAAAACAGCAACGACGATTCCAATGAGAGCAGACAGGAATGAGATGAGCACGCTGTTCTCAAAAGCCTGCAAGTAATACGGATTTGAAAAAATCTCACGATAGTGACTGATGGTAAAACCGCCGCCCCCCTCGGCCTGAAAGCTCCCTCCGATCATGGAAAGCAATGGGACGAGGAGAAACAGAGCGATCATTGCAAAGAACGGAATCGTCGTGACCCAGAGCATACTGACAAATCGTTTCATCGCAAAAGCTCCTTTCTTAGAGGAAAAGACGCCCCCTTAGGGAGACGTCTTACTCAGCCCTCATACGTTCAATGGCTGCATCTCTTTGGAGGGGGAGATGCCGAGCAAATGGCAGGCAAGCGGCGCGACCTGCAATTGCGGAATTGCCTCCTCGCGAATACCCGGAGATATCAGGTTGCTGATGACAAACAAGGGAACGTCCCGGTCAGCGCTAGAAGTGCCGCCATGATTTCCATCAGCTGTCATCCCATGATCGGCTGTTACGATGATTTGATAACCCGCATCGATCCACGCAGGAAGCACATTTGCCAGTATCGAATCTGCCGCCAGAACCCGATTTCGATATCGCGCGGAATCGGCCGTATGCTTATGTCCGTCATCATCGATATTCATGGAGTGGACGTAAAGAAAATCCGGATTGTACCCATTCAACAAAAAGTTGGCGTCAGCAAACAAGTGTGTATCCGGATAGTGATCTTCCCAGTAGAACATCCCGTTTTGTATCGGCTTATCGGTGTTCAATTGGATTCGGTCGTGAAACGGATTGAACGGAGCCTTGTTATAAAGCTCGCTTACCCAGCAATAAGCGGCAGCAGCGTTGGACATCCCATTTTTCTGCGTCAAGTGAAAGAGACTCTCCTGGTGCGAAAGCCGAACCGCCTGATTGCTGGAAATTCCGTTTTTCCACACAGGGGTTCCCGTTAAAAGAACCTCGTACAAAGGACGAGAGAGACTGGGCAATTCAGATCGTACCTGGAAACGAGCCGCAATACCGTACTCGACCAGGTGATGCAGGTACCCCATGTGCGAGATGGCTGTGTCAAATCTCAATCCGTCGAGCACAATCATGGCGAGCTTACTAGCGCACATGGATTAACACCTGCTCTTGCCATAGCTGCGGCAATTTTTTAGCTGTCTCTTCCCAAGCAGTCAAATCGCCCACCGGACGTGCGTTTTTATACATTTCATCGGGGAGCAGCATGGCTTTAGCGGATTCGTCCAGCTTGGCGTTAGCACGAATCGGTCGAGCATAGCCACGAGCCAGATTGGACTGTCCAGCGTCGGAGAGAATGTATTCACGAGCTAACATGGCAGCGTGCGGGTGCTTGGCGTACTTGTTAATTACAGTTGCGTACCCGCTGCTGACCGATGCTTCCTCCGGGATCAAGACATCAAAGCGGTTTTTATCGATTTTTTCCCGGTACCCGAGCGCGTTGAAGTCCCACAAGATAGCGACTTCGACCTCACCCTTTTCTAGATTGGCAAGGCTCGGATCGCTCGTACTGAGCCGTTTGTTTTTTGCCAACTCAGCGAAAAAGTCTATGCCGGGCTGAATATTTTTCTCATCTCCTCCATTAGCATAGGCCGCGGCCAGTACGGCAAATTGTGCCTGATTCGCTTTCATGACATCGCCGATCGCGATCTTGAAGCTGCCGTTTTTCAAATCTGCCCAGGTCTTGGGAGGATTTTGTACCTTTGTCTTGTCCGTAATAAAGGCCAGTGTTCCGGTATAGCCCAGCAACCAATGTCCTTCATCATCTTTTGCCCAGTCGGGAATGTCGTTCCAGTAAGAGGTTTTGTAAGGCAGCGTCAGCCCTTTTTGCTTGGCTAACGGTCCAAAAGCAATACCTACGTCACCGATATCTGCTGTGGCGTCTTCTTTTTCTGCTTCAAATTTAGCCAATTCTTCTGCGCTCGACATGTCCGTGTCCGTATGCTTCAAGCCGTATTCCTTTGCGAGATTGCCCCAAGTCTCTCCCCAGTTTGCCCACGTGTCCGGCATACCCACGGAGTTGACTTCTCCCTCCTGCTTTGCTTTTTCCACGATTTGATCCAGGGTCAATTGCGACGTATCCAGAGAAGTGCCTGACTTTGTCTCGGTGGCACATCCCGCAAGCAGAAAAACGGATGTCATGACAACAACGGTTCGTTTCCAGCTTAACTGGTTCCCTCTCATCTTTAAGGCCCCTTTTCGTTTTTATTTGTGTTTGATTCTTTTGTTTTTTCTAAGCTAATCGTAAACAACAAAAATGAAACTGATATAAATGCGTTGTTAAAAAGCTATTAAGACTCTATGAAAAATAGACGTGAACGCAAAAAGTGGCTCTCTGAATACCAGAGAACCACGTAGTCCTTCGTTTTTCCTATTTAATTATGGGCGAATTGCTCCTCTTCCGTCGACCCGCTAAGCGCAGTCGTAGAGGATTTGCCGCCAGAGATAACTTGCGCAACCTCATCGAAATAGCCCGTTCCGACTTCACGCTGATGACGAGTCGCCGTATAGCCATGTACTTCACTGGCGAATTCAGCTTGCTGTAATTCAGAGTAGGCAGCCATTCCACGATCACGATATCCACGCGCCAGTTCAAACATGCCGTAATTCAGGGAGTGGAAGCCAGCAAGCGTGACAAATTGGAACTTGTAGCCCATCTCGCCGATCTCTTCCTGGAAGCGAGCGATAGTCTGTTCATCCAGCTTCTTTTTCCAGTTGAAAGAAGGAGAGCAATTGTACGCTAACAGCTTGCCCGGGTATTTGGCATGGATCGCTTCTGCAAAACGGCGTGCTTCCTCCAAATTTGGCTCAGAAGTCTCGCACCAGATCAAATCTGCATAAGGAGCGTACGCCAGTCCACGGGCAATCGCTGCATCCAATCCGCCGCGTAGACGGAAGAAGCCCTCTGCTGTTCGTTCACCCGTCAGGAATGGTTTATCCTGCTCGTCGATGTCGCTGGTGATCAGGAAAGCGCCATTTGCATCGGTACGTGCCACGATAATCGTTGGAACCCCCATCACATCTGCCGCAAATCGTGCGGAAATCAGGTTACGGACGGCTGCTTGCGTCGGAATCAGTACCTTCCCGCCCATATGGCCGCATTTTTTCTCGGAAGCCAGCTGGTCTTCAAAATGCACCCCTGCTGCACCCGCTTCAATCATACCCTTCATCAATTCGAAGACGTTCAGTGGCCCACCAAAGCCCGCTTCTGCATCTGCTACGATCGGAGCAAACCAATTCGTCTCGGTACCCCCTTCTGATTGATCGATCTGATCAGCCCGTTGCAATGCCTGATTAATTCTTTTTACGACTTGGGGAACACTGTTTGCCGGGTAGAGGCTTTGATCAGGATACATCTGACCAGACAGATTGGCATCGGCCGCTACCTGCCAGCCACTCAAATAAATCGCTTTTAATCCTGCCTTTACCTGCTGAATCGCTTGATTCCCGGTCAAAGCCCCCAACGCTTTAATATGGTGCTCGGTATGCAAGAGGCTCCACAGACGCTCTGCCCCTAGACGAGCCAGCGTATGTTCGATTTGTACGGAACCGCGCAGACGAACGACATCTTCTGCCGTATATGGACGTGTAATTCCTTCAAAACGCTCGCCTTGCCAGCTTTGCTCCACCTGTTGAATCGCTTCTTGCTTGTTTGCCTTCGTCATTTTCATTTCCCCCACTCTTTTTATTTTTATAAATAGCGATAACCCGGTACAGTTAGGAAGTCTTCGAAATCTTCTGTCGTTACCAATTGCAAGAACAGATCACCAGCAATCGGATACTTGCTGTTGTCGTACCTCTCTTGACCGATTGCTTGCTTGATCGCTTGCAGCTCCTCACTCAACCATTGCTTCACCAAACCTTCCGTCACCTTTCTACCATCCTGCAAGACTCCGTGACGATGACGCATCCATTGCCAGACTTGTGCCCGCGAAATTTCTGCTGTAGCCGCATCCTCCATCAGATTGTTGATCGGTACAGCCCCAGAGCCTCGCAACCAAGCCTCGATGTACTGTATGCCTACGCTTATGTTCGTACGGACACCCGCTTCTGTAATCGTGCCCTCTGGAACTGCCAGCAGTTTCTTAGCGGATACATCCACATCTTCACGTTTGTACCAGATTTGGTTCGGCTCTCTCATCAAGCGATCGAACACTTCCATAGCTACCGGCACTAGCCCTGGGTGAGCAACCCACGTCCCATCATGTCCATCGTACGCTTCCCGCTCTTTGTCAGCGCGCACTTTGGCGATGGCTTCTGCATTTTGTACCGGGTCATTTTTCACCGGAATTTGTGCAGCCATTCCGCCAATGCAAGGCGCCATCCGTTTATGGCAAGTCTTCACGGCCAGCGTGGTGTATGCCTTCATGAACGGAACTGTCATGGTTACTTGGGCACGATCCGGTGTAATGACATCAGGCTGATTCCGCAGCTTTTTGATATAGCTGAAAATGTAATCCCAGCGTCCGCAATTCAGTCCTGCACTATGCTCGCGCAACTCGTACAGAATCTCATCCATCTCAAAAGCTGCAAGAATCGTCTCGATCAATACTGTCGCGCGAATCGTGCCGCGTGGAATATTTAATTCATCCTGCGCGAAAAGGAAGACGTCGTTCCAGAGGCGAGCCTCCAGATGGCTCTCCAGTTTCGGTAAGTAGAAATACGGTGCTGTCTGATTCGCGATAAGAGCGTCTACGTTGTGGTAAAAGTAAAGTCCGAAGTCAAGCAGGCTGCCGGAGATCGGTTTTCGATCGAGGAGAATGTGCTTTTCTTCAAGATGCCAGCCACGAGGACGCACGATCAAAACCGCTGTCTTTTCATTGAGGGTGTATGATTTGCCTTCCGGACTGATGTAAGAGATATTGCGGCGTACCGCATCCTTCATGTTGATTTGGCCTTGGATGGTGTTCTCCCATGTCGGTGAGTTGGCGTCCTCAAAATCAGCCATGAAAAGCCGAGCACCCGAGTTCAGTGCATTGATGACCATTTTCCGATCACCCGAAGGTCCCGTAATCTCCACCCGTCTGTCCTGCAAATCTTTGGGCAATGGAGCAACAGTCCAATCTCCTTTACGAATATCCGCTGTTTCCTGTAGAAAATCGGGTAGTTGACCTGCATCGATCTGCAATTGACGCTCCACGCGTTTAGCCAACAATTGTTGTCGTCTGTCGCCAAATCTTTGCTCCAGCTTCATCACGAATTGAATCGCTTCTGGTGTCAGGATATCTTGATAACCGGGGTGCATCTCACCGGAAATCTGCACCTCCAGCGGATATGGATTCGTTGGTACGGTAGTCAAAACAGCTCCTCCTCCCTCACTTCAAAGTTATTATGATACAGATTGATAAAATGTTTTTTATTATATAACAGCAAGAGCAAAAAAAATGTCCTTACTCCTGATACCCGCTGCCACTGCAATGGCTGCAGCATACATGACCATCTCCCAAGCAATTGTGGCAAGCCGCTCCGTTGGCATCATGACCAACGCCTCCACATTTTGGGCAATTTTGTTCTCCGTTTCCTTCACATCGATAGCAGTCCATTCTCCATTCCTCCATTTCTGTATTAAAACAATATTCTTAAAATTTGTTTTTATTATATAACAGAAATTAGTACAGTGCAACACGTTTTTTAAAAAATTCCACCTGTATTAGTACACAATATAAAACAGCCCTTGACCCGTTATGGATCAAGAGCTGCTTTCCTTATCTCTTGCTTATTACTTCGGCGCGATCTTGTCTACTCCGCCCATGTACGGACGAAGAACTTCTGGAATCACGATGGCTCCATCTGCCACTTGGTAGTTCTCCAAGATCGCTGCTACTGTACGTCCAATCGCCAAACCAGAACCATTCAATGTATGCACAAATTCCGGCTTCGATTTTGTATCGCGACGGAAACGGATATTGGCGCGGCGCGCTTGGAAATCTTCAAAGTTCGAGCAAGACGAGATTTCACGGTATGTGCCACCGCTTGGAATCCAAACTTCCAGGTCGAATTTCTTCGCAGCTGTAAATCCTAGATCGCCTGTGCACATGCTCAAGACACGGTATGGCAGTCCAAGCAGTTGAAGCACCTTTTCAGCGTTTTTCACCAGTTTGTCGAGTTCGTCATAAGACTCCTCTGGTTTCACGAATTTCACCAACTCAACTTTGTTGAATTGATGCTGACGAATCAACCCACGCGTATCACGGCCAGCAGAACCCGCTTCCGAACGGAAACATGCGCTGAAAGCAGTGTAGTAGCGAGGGAGATCTGCTCCATCCATGATTTCATCACGATGCATATTGGTGACTGGCACCTCTGCAGTTGGAATCAGGAAGTAATCTGGTCCCTCGATTTTGAATGCATCCTCTTCGAACTTAGGTAATTGACCCGTTCCTGTCATGCTCGTGCGGTTGACGATAAACGGTGGGATCACTTCTTCATAGCCATGCTCATTCGAGTGCAGATCCATCATGAAGTTCATCAGTGCGCGCTCCAGGCGTGCACCCAAGCCTTTATAGAAAACAAAACGGCTTCCTGTTACTTTTGCCGCCGTTTCAAAATCGAGGATGCCTGCTTGGCTAGCCAGCTCCCAGTGAGGCTTAATCTCAAAGTCAAATGCACGTGGCTCTCCCCATGTCCAGGCAATCACGTTATCGTCTTCTGTCGTACCGATCGGCGTGCTTTCGTGCGGCAGGTTCGGGAGGCTCAGCAAGATGAACTCCAGCTGCTCATCCAGTTGGCGCAGCTCTTCATCCAAAGCCTTGATGCGTTCATTTACTTCTTTCATTTCAGTGATCAGATGGTCTGCATTTTCCTTATTGCGTTTCATAACCGCTACTTGCTCGGATACCGTGTTACGCTTATTTTTCAGCGCTTCTGCTTCTTGGATGATTTGGCGACGCTTTTCATCTACTTCTACGAATTGATCCAACGCAGAAATATCTTCATTGCGGTAAGCCAAACGGCGTTTTACTTCTTCCAAATCCTGGCGTAATACTTTTACGTCCAACATGTGTAAATCCCTCCGAATCGTATTGAAAAAAAACAAAAAACACCCGTCCCCTGGTAAGGGACGAGTGTTGTATACCCGCGTTGCCACCCTCGTTGACATATGCAGCAATCCTCATGCATATGCCCACTCTTCCGTCATAACGGGACGGTTCCGGGCAAAGTTGTTGTTCCTTTGCCACTCCGAGATGGATTCCTTCACATAACCGGATCGGTTCGCACCTACCACCGACTCTCTAGACCTGGCTCTTGTGAAGTACTTGTTCTCATCATCGCATTCTCATTCATGAATACTATTATTGTTAACTGTACTACAGGTTCTATACGTATGTAAAGAGCAGCCCACCTCGATCTTTTCAGAAAAAAAGAAGATCGGCGCCTTTTTGACGGCCGATCTTCCGGTATGACGGCTAGCTTCTGTATTCCTTGACCATGTCGAGGAAGTATTTGTGCAGTCTTGTATCTTCGGTCAATTCTGGGTGAAAGGCTGCTGCCAAATAGTGACCGCTTCGGGCGACAACAATCTTGTCTTCGTGCTTGGCCAAGACTTGACCGTTCTCTCCCACTTCCATGATATACGGTGCCCGGATGAACACTGCCGGGTAATCTGCCGCCACACCCGCAACAGGCATCAAGACTTCAAAGCTCTCCTTTTGGCGACCAAAAGCATTCCGCTCTACTTTGATGTCCATCAACCCTAGATGGCAATCGTCTTGTCCTTGAATCTGTTTTGCCAGAAGGATCGCTCCTGCGCAAGTTCCGAAGATCGGCTTGTTCGCCTTACCGAACTCTTGAACCGCCTCCATGAATCCGTACTTGTGCATCAGCTTGCTTATCGTGGTGCTCTCTCCGCCGGGAATGACCAGCCCGTCGAGGTCATCCAGTTCTTCTACTTTTTTGACCGGGACGGCTGTGGCACCAACCTCTTCTAGCAGTCGCACATGTTCTGCTACAGCTCCTTGTAGAGCGAGTACGCCGATTTTCATGCTACTCACCTTACCAGCCGCGCTCTTGCATACGATCAGCTTCACGAATTTTGGAGATTTCGATACCTGGCATTGCCGTCCCCAAGCCTTTGGATACGCGAGCAATCAGTTCGTAATCCGTGTAGTGGGTGGTCGCTTCCACAATCGCGCGAGCAAACTTCTCTGGATTCTCTGATTTAAAGATACCAGAGCCAACAAACACGCCATCGGAGCCCAATTGCATCATCAGGGCAGCATCTGCTGGTGTTGCTACTCCGCCTGCTGCGAAGTTTACGACTGGTAGCTTACCTGTTTTGTGTACCGCTTCAAGAAGTTCGTATGGAGCACCCAGGTTTTTGGCTTCCGCCATCAGTTCATCGTAGGACATGGCTTGCACTTTGCGGATTTGGGACATCATCGTACGCATATGACGAACAGCCTCTACAATGTTTCCGGTTCCTGGCTCACCTTTTGTGCGGATCATGGATGCACCTTCTCCGATACGACGGAGAGCTTCACCCAGATCACGGGCGCCACATACAAACGGTACAGTGAACTCTTTTTTATTGATATGGTACAAGTCATCTGCCGGAGTGAGTACTTCACTCTCATCGAGATAATCTACACCCAGAGACTCAAGAACACGCGCTTCAACAAAATGACCGATACGAGCTTTTGCCATAACAGGGATCGAAACAGCTTTCAGTACTTCCTCTACAATGCTAAGGTCCGCCATACGCGCAACTCCACCAGCTGCACGAATGTCAGACGGTACACGCTCCAAAGCCATTACAGCAACAGCACCCGCTGCTTCTGCAATTTTTGCTTGTTCAGCATTTACGACGTCCATAATAACGCCGCCTTTTTGCATTTCAGCCATACCTCTTTTTACGCGGGATGTTCCTACTTGTACCATGTCATTACCCCCTACATCATGAGTCAGAACCGAAACTGTTATGTGGTGTTATGGTTCCTGTTACCGTCATTGTAAACGATAGATGTAGGGGAAAACAACCATTATTTAATTTCCTGTCCCACTGCTAAACAAATTGCTGAAAAACTCAATGATGCTGCGGAAGAACAGACGAATCCAGCTGGCTTCCTCTACTGCCTGTCCTGCTACTACATCAACACCTGCTTTTGTCGCGTCTTCAGGCTGCAAATAATCCGTATCCTTCATGCCTTCTTCTTTCAATACGATCTTACCGACAACCTGTCCTTGCGTAATTGGCGCGGTCAGCTCCTGGAAGGTAACAGTAGGTGTGAATTTTGCTTCTGTACCGATCTTTGTAATCATATTTACTTCGCTACCTGTAACGGCTGGAACTGTTACCTCTACACCGTTTTTCACAGGGGCTATTTCAAACCCTTTAACTGGTACATTCTTGTCCATTTGTTTCGTCAGTTTGTAATTGTTAAAACCGTAGTCAAACAGTTTTCTGGTCTCCGCGAAACGCTTTGTATTGCTATCTGTATTCATTACTACACTAATCAAACGCATGTTGTCACGAACAGCCGTCCCTGTAAAGCAATAGCCCGCTGCAAGTGTATGCCCTGTTTTCAATCCATCTACGCCCGGATAGTAGCTAATCAGACCAGGCAGCATCCAGTTGAAGCTTTTCTTGCTCCACTCTTGTGGGGTACCTGTTCGGAATGTGAAGTTTGTTTTTTTGGAAACTTCCAATGCCTCAGGGAAATCACGGATCAGAGCACGTGCGAGGATAGCCGAATCGCGTGCCGACATCAGATTTTCTGGTTGATCGGTTTTCACTGAATACGGGCCCAACTCATTAGCTGGCAAACCTGTAGAAGTGACAAACATCGTATTTTTCATACCAAGCTCTACTGCTTTTTTGTTCATCATTTCAACAAAGGCAGCTTCACTGCCTGCGACCTTCTCAGCCAAAAGTACGGTTGCGTCGTTAGCAGAAACGACTGTCATCGCTTCTGACAATTGTTTAACTGTAAATGATTCACCTAAATTCAGGTACACCCCAGACGAATCTGAAATTTTCGCGATATAAAAAGCATACTCACTTACCGGGACAACATCATCCCAGTTAATTTTCTTTTGTTTGACGGCTTCCTGAACCAGGTATTCAGACATAATTTTACTCATGCTAGCTACCGGAAGTGCTACGTCAGGATCTTTACTATAGATAACCCTTCCCGTCGATGCCTCAACAAGAATGGCAGACTTCGCTTCCAGTTGTAAATTCGCTTGAGATGCTACAGGGGCAGCTTCTACCTTTGAAACCATTCCTCCCATTGCTGTAGCAAAAACAGCGACAGAAAGGAACAGACCTGTCAATCGCTTTGTCCATGTCTTTCGCTTCATGTAATCTCTCACTCTCCTATTTCTGTCGATTTCATTTTTTCGTGAAAACAAGCACACAATTGTAAGTGTACCATAGGTTGCAGGGTGGCTTGAAGCGAGATTCCTCCTATTTCCACAAGTTAGTAGCTAGTAAAAATCCCCTCTCTTATTAAAAGAAAGGGGACCTGGGTCTTCCGTACTATTTTTCGCTTAGGAAATCGAGTAGTTAGGTGATTCTTTTGTAATTTGTACGTCGTGTGGGTGGCTCTCACGCAAGCCAGCGCCGGTAATGCGAACGAACTGGGAGTTTTGAATCAAATCCTCAATGGTCTTCGCCCCGCAGTATCCCATACCTGCACGCAGTCCACCAATCAACTGATACGTAACATCCGCCAATGGGCCTTTGTAAGGAACACGGCCTTCGATCCCTTCCGGAACGAGCTTTTGTGCGTTCTCTTGGAAGTAACGGTCCTTACTGCCGGCTTTCATCGCGCCGATCGATCCCATTCCGCGATATACCTTGAAACGACGACCTTGGAAAATCTCGAATTCGCCCGGGCTTTCTTCTGTACCGGCGAACAGACTGCCAATCATGATCACAGAAGCACCTGCACCAATTGCTTTTGGCAAATCACCGGAGTATTTAATGCCGCCGTCGGCAATAATTGGAATATTGTACTCTCGCGCTACTTGTGCACAATCGTGGATCGCTGTAATTTGAGGAACACCGATACCTGCTACGACACGAGTTGTACAAATGGAACCTGGACCGATACCAACCTTCACCACAGATGCGCCAGCTTCGATAAGATCGCGAGTAGCTTGTCCAGTTGCCACGTTCCCTGCGACGATTGTGAGCGTTGGGTATTCTTTGCGAACTGCTCTTACCGTTTCAATTACGCCTTTAGAATGCCCATGAGCCGTATCAATCACCAGTACGTCCACGCCAGCTTGTACAAGTGCTGCTGTACGCTCAAACGTGTCTGCAGATACCCCAACAGCAGCACCACACAGCAAGCGGCCTTGTGCATCTTTTGCTGCATTCGGGTATTGAATTGCCTTTTCAATATCTTTAATCGTAATGAGTCCACGCAGGATGTTGTTATCATCCACCAACGGGAGCTTTTCGATCTTATGTTGTTGCAAAATCAATTCTGCCTGTTGCAGTGTAGTACCGACAGGAGCCGTCACCAGGTTTTCCTTGGTCATAACCTCTTTGATCTTGATGGAGAAGTCATGTACAAAGCGCAGATCGCGGTTGGTGAGAATTCCGATCAGTTTTTGATTCTCATCGACAATCGGAACACCGGAGATACGATATTTACCCATGAGAGCATTCGCTTCTTCGACGGTATGCTCTTGGGACAAAGAGAACGGATTGGTAATAACGCCACTTTCAGAGCGTTTTACACGATCTACTTCGCTTGCTTGTTGCTCGATGGACATGTTTTTATGGACAATCCCGATACCACCTTGGCGAGCCATGGCGATTGCAAGTCCAGACTCCGTTACGGTGTCCATCCCAGCACTGATCAGAGGAATATTCAGCTTCACATTCTCACTCAATCGTACTCGTAGATCAACATCCCTTGGCAAAACTTCAGATTTTCCTGGAATGAGCAATACATCGTCAAACGTTAAGCCCTCTTTAACAAATTTGTCTTCCCGCACAGTTGAAAGCTCCTCTCGGCGAATGGTTTAAGACAGTTTAACAAACGGCTTAATTTACTGTCAAGAAATGAGTATATCGTTCGGTTATAGATTCAATTAGACAGATAAATCAAAAAACAATTAGGGAAACTTAACCATATTACGAAAATTGATAAAGGTGGGTATCATGGATAACGCTTGGAAAACATTACGCTATTTTGAGACAGAACCTACTGCACGTAAATATTTGGCTGCCTGCTATCATGACATGGGTGTTGAGCATGCCGAGCGACTAGCTTTTCAACAAAGCTCGCGTTTCCTGTTTCTCTGGAGACAAGCCAGACATTTTTATTCCACTTCCGCTGTTGCCGACTTGTCTATCCAGCCATTACTGCTGTTTTATGGATGCTCTCACTTGTTGAAGGCGATGTTATTGACTCGAGATCCGTATTATCCCCAAAACAGTCGTGTTCTTCAACATGGTGTCACGACACGAAAGCTCAAACGAAACGCCTATATGCTAATGGAGGATGAAGTTCGTCCACAAAAGGAAGGGTTTTTTGCCCAATTAGCTCACGCGTTCCAGCTTGCGCCGTTACAAGATCGCTATTCAGTCCATAACTTATTTTCATCCATCCCCAGCGTCAGCGATAGTTACGGAATTGCTACGGATAAACCACGTAACTGGTTAACGCTAAAGATTGATCAAATCAGTCAGGATAATTTGGTTCGCATTACCTTTCCTGAAAAAACGGACGGGCCCTTATCCTATTCAACTGAGACTTTCATCCAATACATTCGCAGGCTTGCTCCAGCTGTTTGTAACTTGGAAAAACTCGCTTCGGTAAATAACAAAAATATAAAGGAACTGACCCTTCCTCAGTGTGCCCTGTCTGAACTGGATCAACACCCGTTATTTCGTTTGCATCAGAACGTCCTCTTCTTCTGGAATGGGTCTGCTTCTTCTCTACCTCTTCCCGAATGGGCTAGTCATTACTTGCTGCTTTATGTACTCAGCATGCTTTGCCGCTATGAAACGGAGTGGTGGGGAGAGCTAACGATGTCTCACGGACTTGTTGAGCGATATTTGGTCGAACATTTTTTGGATAACCACATGGATACTTTCCCCTCGGTTATTCGAAGGCATTTTCACCGAAATCACCGGATGTCCCTTCCCTCTTTGCCGTCCGATCTGTATTAGTTTTCCTGTCACTGCTTTCTCTACACGAAAAAACCTTCCTGCCATCATCAGCAAGAAGGTT
>NZ_JABSUT010000021.1:0-41868 GCF_013284285.1 Brevibacillus sp. HB1.4B | reverse complement strand
GAGACGAAAAGCTGTATTCCCGATTACTTGTAAAAAGTAATGGAGAATGCAGTTTTTTTGTGTAATAAGTGTAACCGTGCAGAACGAATGCACGGTTTTTTTGTTTTCTTTTTTTGTCCCTCTATCATCCTCTACGCTAGAAACAATGGAGAGGAGGGGGAGAATGTCTATACATCCGTTACGACTGTTGGCTATATTGCTTCTCGCTACATGTATAGGTATAGCGTCTTACACCATTTTGAAACCACATCAGGTGACCTATATACAATTACGATCATCAGTAGAAAAAGAAAGTGGCCAATTACTGGAAGCGAAGGATATGGAGCCTTTGACATTGAGATTGGGAGGGATTTTTCAACGACCCATTGCTCCAATTCCAGGCTTGATTCCATGGGAAGAAGGACAGAGTCTTGTCGGTTTAGCATTCACTCGTCACGTGAAGGGAGGTCGCCCGTTATTGCAAAGTGATTTGGAGCAAACAAGTAGTGCACAAGGCAGCGGGGTGATAACAGAAGAAATGACAGGTATGAGCATTCCCATAGACAATGTAGCAGGAGTTTCACCGCATGTATCAAGCGGAGAAAGGGTACACGTCTATGCTTCCTTTGAAGATGAGACAGGAGCACATTCTGGACTCCTATTGCAGAATATGCCGATCATTGGCATTCAACGCGAAATGGAAGGTGATCACCCCAATCTGGTAGCTGTTACTCTCTCCCTGACACGTGATGAGGCTGTTCTGCTAACACACGCACTTCATTATGGAAAAATCAGATTGGGCTTGGCCGCAATGAAGGATGGGGGAAATCCGGGAATAGGAGACGCAAAATTCGCTGCAGAGTTAATGAAGACGAAAACACGCTGGGGTATTCAAAAGGAGGAGCAGGAGTGAAAAGGCGTTTGCTCATAGTAGATGATGATCGAGATTCAGCTCGTTTGTTAACGGCTCAACTTATTAACAGCAGATGGGTAGAAGTGTGCGGGGAAGCACTCGGAGTGGAAGAGGCATGGGCAAAATTACAGGCAAACCAACCCCATTTGGTATTGCTCGGTGGTATAAAGGGAACGGAAAGAGGTGTGTTGTGTCAGCAATTTCGGCTAGCCTTTCCTCATCTTTCATTTATTGCTGCTTGCTCAAGCGATGAACTGATGTGGGAGCCGTTTTTCCGGAACTTAGGTTTATGGGTTATTGCCAAGCCCATTGAACCAGGGCAAATCGAAGCGTTAGCCATGATGATACAGCCTCAAGGCATGGGAGCAGAAGCTACGCCACAACAACATCAGTATGTAATCCAGGAACAAACCAAGAGCTATCCGAGCCAGACGCCTTCATTCTCCGAGCCGATTACAGATAGACAAGTCCCTGAAATGACTCGTTCCAAACAGCTTATTACTGTTTACGGTCCAAAAGGTGGCGTAGGAAAAACATTTATTTCTCGTGAGCTAGCGATTTTCTTTTCCATGCAAAAAAAAGAAGGTCTCCCATTGCGGGTAATTGCTGTTGACTTCAATCTGGATCTCGGTACATTTGCAACTACCTTAAATCTCCCTCGTACTCCTAATCTTTTTACGTGGGTAAAGGATCTTGATGCTCAGTTGCATTCGTTTATTCAGAGTCAAGGAAATGACCCTTATTCCATAAGCAGTGAGGAATGGCAGGAATACGCACAAGCCTTGCCGTTATCTCCACAACAAATCGAGAAATATGTGGTTGCTCATCCTGATACGGGATTGCATGTACTTACCTCCCCCCGTGATATTCGACAAAGCTTTGAAATCCGTGACTATCATTTATATCTGATTCTCGAAACGTTAAAACAAAGCGACTACGACGTCATTCTGATCGATACGGCTCCTGATACAACAGATGCAACGATTCAAGCTCTGTTTTTTGCAGAACATGTCGTGATGGTGGGAAATCCGGTGGTAGACTCCATTGAAAATATTCAACGATTGCTGAAACTGTTGAGAGAAGCAGAGTACCCTGAAGAACGCATTCAAATTTGCATGAATCGTTTGCAACGGAAAGAAATGTTTACCTTAGATGAAATTCGTGCCTACTTTCAACTTCACCCTAGCAAAAAAATCTTCTCAATACCTGACGATGTAGAAGTAAAAAAATCGATTAACACCGGAACGCCAGTCATGCTCCAGTCAGGGAGAATTCCGGCCAAGGAAGCCATTGAGACACTAGGAAAAGCACTGTTTCCTGTAGATGGGGAACAAGTTAAGGCTATTGGAAAAGAGAAACAAAAAGAGAAAACATCTCTCTTCAAGTGGTTATGGGGATAAGGGAGGGTATCATGTTCGATAAAAAACAGTTACTAGGCATTTCTAATCAAGTCCGCACAGCGCAAGAATTACGGTCAGCGGGGAGGGGAATGGCGGGAGTACCTTCGACGCTTCACGAAAAAATGCATGCCCCCGAACACGAGCGGACGAATGAAAAATGGGTCGGGACAGATAGGGAAACATCGATTCGTACCCAGATTGTTGAGAAATACGGAAAACGATTATGGGAGGAAAAGCAGTCCCCACTCTTTTTAGATGAGTTGATGACAGATCTTCGAATGCTGTTGGAGTCGCAAACGACACTGACATCCATACAAATGGAAGCAGAAGTAAAACGATTGCTGCATTCTTTGACGGGTTGGGGGCCATTAGATGCTTTGTTAGAGGATAACGACATTACGGAAATTCTTTTTCATCGCTATAACTATCTCGTCATTGAAAGAAAAAGTACTGGTCGTCTTGAATCGCCAGACATTGCTGTTTTTCGCGATGAGGAAGAGCTGCTGCGCTTATTGGAACAAATTGCAGCGACAATGGGGCGTGAGTTTAATGAAACAAAAGCAGAGCTGCATACACAGCTTCCGGACGGTTCCCGGGTTGCTGCTACGCATCGCTCTATTTCTCCCGATGGTCATATGCTCACGATCAGAAAACACCGTGAGTTATTCAGCGAGTCCGACTACTTGCGGTATGGTTCCATATCCGAGCCGATGCTTCTCTTTTTAAACAGAGCCGTCCGATTATCTCGTGCATCTGGCATTGTTAGTGGAGGAACAGGCTCAGGCAAGACACATATGCTCAATCTCATCTCCCAATATGTTCCTGATCATTTAAGTATTATTACGATCGAGGATGTTTTGGAGATGAAGCTTCAGCATCCTTTTGTGCGCAGATTTTTAGCGAAACCTGCGAATTATGAGGGGAAGGGTGGGTTTTCGATCAAGGATTGTGTTCGTTTGTCCTTGAGAAAAAGGCCGGATGTCATTATGGTCGGTGAGACACGAGGTGGCGAAATCGTAGATATGCTTTGGGCGATGAATACGGATCACCCTGGTAGCTGGAGCACAGCACATGCAAACTCACCGCGAGCTTTGGTCGATTCAACATTGCCCATTTTATTTGGAAAAGCAGATGAAGGGTATAGTGCTGAGGAGCGCAATTTAATGATCGGTTCAGCACTGGATCTGATTGTTCAAGTAAAACGTTTTGAAGAAGATGGCAGTCGCAAGGTGGTTGCGATAACGGAGGTAGTGGGGACGGGTCAATCGCATGAAGAATGGATAAAACGAGCTTGCAACATTAAACAGGTTCTCCCTGATCGGGTGTACTTACAGGATATTTACGTGTACGAAGCAACTGGGGTGGAGAATGGGAGAGTAAAGGGCCACTTCAAATGGACAGGCTATCGCCCAGAGCGACTGATTAAGCGATGGCTAGAGAAAGGCCTGTCACGAGAGGAGATTGAGCAAGTCTTTTTCACCACACCAATACCGCTATAGGAGGAGAAGGCATGGATATTAGCTTACCTATTGCGATAGGGATGGGGATGGCCATCCTGTTATTGATCATGCCCAACAAATTGTTTATGCGAGAACCGACGGGGAAGCACGAAATTGTAGAAGTCCTGCAACAGGACAGAAAAACAATTTGGAAGCAGTTTGAGGAGAGGTTGGCCAAATCGCGCTCAGGATGGGGGATAAACCAGTATGTGACCCTCTCTTTTTTATTGGGGATCGCGTCCTTTGGTGTGAGTAGTCAGATCCTACAGTCTTGGTGGATGGCATTGCCTGCTTTGCTGGCAGGGATTATGTTTACCGAACGGTTGGTGAGTGTATGGGGAGCTCGTCGAAAGGACGATTTCGAAGCAGGCAATGTAAAAGCGATTCGTCTCATGGCCAGTTCTTTACGTACTTCTCCATCGTATTTGCATGCGTTTGAACAGGTAGCGGCTAGTCCATTCTTATCAGAAATTGTATTAGAGGAATACAGGCGTATTGTAGAGCTATTGCGGGCACAAGTCCCGTTGGAGCACGTAATGAATCGATTCTTTGAACGTACAGGATCAGCAGATGTCAAATATTTAGCGACCATTGTTCACATTCAACGTGAGATGGGCGGAGATATGGCCAAAACGCTCGATTTGGCTGCCTCTTCGATATTGCGGCGCCGACAGTCGCTCCGTAGACAAAAAGCAGCAATGGCGCAGATCGTCGCACAAGTGAATTTACTAAGTGTCATGCCGTTTGTTTTTGTCATTGCGTTGTATGTGAATAATCCCAATCATTTCGACCCACTAACGGCCACAATAGGGGGGAGATTGCTTATTTTGGGAAGCTTGGCTTCTATTTTGATTGGGGGAGAAGCAATTCGTTATGTTGCGCATAAAAGCATAAGCAGGGGAGCATAGGAGAGGGTGCAATGTTCGTTCTCGTTACTAGTATATTGGTGAGTGTTGCTATATTTCTGTACGGTCTTCCGTCATGTGTGAGTAAGGAAGAACCATTCTCCGCCACGCTTTTGGGCAGGATTGATTCCGAGAAACAAGCCAAGCTTGAACAATCGTTTCAACATGGACGAAAAAGGTGGACACTGGTTCGAGGCTTGGAGAAAAATCAGGTACTGCTACAGCATTTTTACAAATGGACGGGTGTCGATAAGAAAAAAATAGAGGAAACATTGGCGCGTTTGGGGATCGAGATAAGCCTGACAGAGATTGTCTTGTTCCGGCTCATCAGTATGTGTTTCATAGCTTCATCTCTAGCTTCATTGGCAATAAGCATGGTTAACGGTGAAAGAATCGGTATGGTAAATGGTCTCCCCTTAACGTTTAGCTTATTTTTGTACTTGCTTCCAAACATGCTGCTAGATTGGGCGGACAAGCGGGCAAAAGCTGAAATTCGTGCGCAGGTTCCTATTTTTTTCAGCATTGTGCAATCACTGGTGGAAGCAGGCATGCCATTGCAGCAGGCTGTTAAGCAGACAGCGAGACGGTTTGATGCAAGACTGGGCAGAGAGCTTGCGAGCCTAGAAATGGGAGAGAAAAGGCATGGGAACTGGAGAAAGGCGCTTGAAGAGTTGGCCTTTCGGTGGGAGGTAGATTCGTTGACTACAATCGCGCTGGAGATGAACGAGGCGATGAAAAAAGGGGTTAGCCTATCACAAATGTTGTCTGTCCAAGTAGAGGAGCAAGTGAGACAACAAGAAGACGAAGCTGCTACCCATATGAATCGGTTAAATATCAGGTTATTGCCTTTTGTCATTTTGTTAATGGGTCTGCCGCTGTTGTTCTTGGTGATGGGTCCTGCATTCATTGGCATCGGAGAAAGCTTGTAGAAAAATTAGCGAATGTAAATATTTTTGCGAGAGGCACTGTCTTTTGGCAGAGTGAAAATAGAACCAAAATCTCAATGAGGAGTGAATGGAATGGGAGCCATCGCAGATTACGTCAAGCGTTTTTGGTATGAGGAGGACGGTGTTACGATCGTGGAAATGGTCATTATCATTGCCGTCATCTTGATTGTACTTATTCCGACACTGACACAACTAGGCACTGCCGAAGACGAGAAGCTGAAGGAACTGCAAGAAAAGATAAGCAAATGACAAACGTAGTCTTGCTGGGCGTGTTAGGAGCGGCAGCATGGACGGATTGGAGACGAAGAAAAATACCGAATACTCTTGTTTTTCCAGCGATTACTGTCGGCTTATGGTATCAGTGGGAAGGTGAATTATTAGCCGGAGCATTGTTAGGTGTGGCAGGAGCCTTTTTGTTGACAGTTGGTCCCGTAATCTTAAAAGGGATGGGGATGGGGGATCAAAAGTTGCTGATGGCTGTTGGTGCTTGGACGAGCTGGAGTGTGGTGTATTCTTTGTTTTTGCATTCCATCGTTTTGTGCCTGCTTGTTATGGTGTTCTATCCGCAAAATTGGGCTCGCTTATGCAACAATCTTCAAATCATAGCAGCCGGATGGTCAGCTCATCGACAAGTATGGCTTCCAGGCAGGGAAAAAACAGCCTTTTCATTCCCCTACGCGGTATATTTGCTGGTTGCTTTTGTGTTCCAATCCGTACGAGATGTCATCGGAGCAAGCGGATGATCACACGCATGGGACGAGTGATACGTGCGAGGGTGAAAGATGAGCGAGGCAGCCAAATGATTGAGTTTATTTTGGTGTTTCCTTTAGTTTGGATCTTGATCGTATTCTCCTTTGACCAATTCAGCATGATGTACAACAAGCAAAAGGCATTGGCGGCTGCGTATGAGGCAGGGAGAATTGCTGCAGTGCAGCCCAATTTCGGGTTGGCCAAATTCCATGCGAAAGAGCGAGGTACATCAGAATTAGAACAAGGTATCGGAGTCCTTCACAAAGATGTGCAGCTGGAGCTTGATGGGAACGGCTGGAGAAAAGGTAGTCATGTAAAAGCTGAAGCAACAGTTTCATTTCGGCTTCTCGCTACGGGGGAAATATACGAGATAACCGAAAGCTATCACATGATGGTTGAAAATGCGGAGGAGAAGCAATGAATGATCTGTTGCACCATTTTTTGTTTCGAGTGAAGGAAGAGCGCGGGGCAACCATGATTACTGTGCTCTTCTTTCTCTTCTGCTTAGGCAGCCTGCTCTCTATCCTGTTATTTTTGGAGCAGACAGATTATCTAAAAATGAAGATGCAACATACAGCAGATCTGATTACCAAAGGATCGCGTGCGGCTGGAAAATGGGAGTACGAGGATTCAAACGGTGATAAGCAAATCAGATTGTTTGCGACAACAGAAGAAGCAGAACGGCGTGATGCGGATATCATTCGCGGGGCACGTGAAGAAGCGGGGATTCTTTGGAGATTAAACAGGCCGAATCTGGAGGGGACAAGTGATGGGTTCTCTGTCATTCACCAAAAAGGTGAACGGCCTTATTTGTACTTGCAAGGAATCTATCATTTAGAAGTAAAGGTTGAAAAGAATATATCTGTATTTTGGGATGAGCTGTTTGTAAAAATGAACAGAGTCTCCCAGTCTGGAGTCTATGAATAAAGTCACAATTTTGAACAAAGGTACTGTTATTTTTGTCCTAATCCCGCATGGTAATTTAGTAGTATATTCCAGAAATGGGGATAGGAGTGAGATGACAGTGCCTTCAAAAATAGTCGATCGGTACAAACGAATTCTTAACGGAGAGCAAAAGCGTTTTTCCCCGTATGAGTTCGAAGATGTGCAGTACCGTAAGCAAAAAGTCCAGTTAGTTGTCAGATATGCGATTGAAAATGTGAAAAGATGGACGCCAGAGCAGGCGCGGCGTGAATTGAGCTTGCAAGATGTTAAAGAATTGAAGCTGCATTTAGTAAGGGAATTTATTGAACCGCCTATCGAGGCAAAGGCTGAGGATGTGTATTATTTCGTCGAATTTGCTTATCCGTATTTACCTCGGCTTTCAGAAGAGCAACGAGTGCTATGGGTTTACCATGAAGTGCTTTCAGGCATAAGACGTCATTTTCCCCCATCTTATTTTCAGAGCATAAAGGGTGAGGAACGGGCAAAAATATGCGTCGACTATATGTGCAGGCATCTACTAAAGCTGACAGATTTGCGTCAACTGCCAAGTATCTTCAGCAAAACAGAGAGAGCATATACGCTCCTGAAAACATATAAACTCAAGATTCTCGTCGATACACTCTACTTTTCACCATTTGATATGGTCACTGAAATGTATCCCGAACTTAGTGATCCCTCTTATTGGGAAGAGTTATAAAAATATTTGCACAACCCTGCTGTCTTTTTTTACGGTAGAGATAGTTTCATAGGCTTATAAGCAGATGAAACGGCCGTACTCTACAGGTGAGAGAAGGAGGCGTTGCGTATGGCAACAGTAGAGGCTCACCAGAAATGCTCTGCATCCGTGGAGCAGCTTCTAGGGCGACAAGTACGCTACCAGAAGCACAAACCCGGCAGGTATCTTTCAGTGGAAAGAGTTCCGCAGGGAGCGTTCCAGATCGAATCTGTACATCGATTTGGAGACAGAGTAGTACTCAATGACGGACTGATTGTAATGGAGAATGCTCCAACCGTCATGGAGCGCGGGGGAAGGATCGCTCTTCTTTTCGCGACCGGAGAAGAACTTTACTTTGTAACTGAGTAGGTTCTCTGAATCGCCTTGCACGGGTGCGTGTGAGGCGACCCATAAAGCGAAATGCCTGGTTTATCAGGCTAAATAAGATTCGACGAGTCGAGAATGCTGTTGGAGAATATCTATCGCTCTATAAAAAGGAAAATGGGGGTATTTTGACGTGTTGGCAAAGAGTGCAATCGAATTAGTCAACCGCTGCTATGAGGAGACAAACAAGCTGACATTGTTGTCATTGGAAGAGTTTAAGGAATCCTTTATTGCTTTTGTTTTTGGAGATTACCAGGAAGAGTTTATGGTTCAGTATGATCTGGAAGAGTTTTATGAGCATCTGAATCAGCTTCAGTTATCGAATTGCCGGAGAGATTTTGATCGAGCAGTTGAGGAATGGTACATCACAGAGTATGGAAGCGGGTATAAAGGCGTCAGTTATCATGACATTTTGTTTACGCTAGTAAAGGAAGCAGTCGTTCAATACCAATCGCCCAATCGGATAGCACTCATCCGGGACGTAACCAAGCTCCTTACTATGCCAAATGGATTCCTTGCCCGTTGGCAAAATGGGCAGATACGTGAGCGTCCCATCCCCACATATTTTAAATACTTGATGAAGCTTGGAGTACGTACACATGAAGATATTGAAACGTTGGTAGACATGTGGCTGGTAGAGTACCCAAACGCATTTAATAAAAAGCAGCAGGAGCTATTTGCCAATCCACCGAGAAGAGGAAGACCTAACAACGTCGAGCTCGCTCTGTTAATCGAGCTAGCCATGAAAGTGAGACCAGAAATGACAGCTCAGGAACGAGAGCGGCTGCGCAAAATATACTATTATCATCGCAAGTCCCTCACTGTTCGAGAGATGGTTGAGAAATTTGAGAAATACATTGCCAGTAAAAATAAATCAAATGATTCCCAGGTGGGATAATCATGTTTCACCAAATGAGCCGCTTTGTCTCCAGGTTCCGAGATTTGGAGCAACAGGAGTTTTCACAGTCAATTGAGGAAGAGCGGCATTGGAGAGTGCTTAAAGAAAAGCTTGCTTTGCCACAAATAGTTGAGCAACAGGAGTCGTATCAGCGTAAATGTATTGCTGTTATGAGTTTGTATGCACAGGCTGGAGCTAGTTTTCTTGCAAGTAACCTAGCGTATGCATGGTCAGGAAAAGGCATTCCTGTCACCCTTTGCGAGTTACCAAAAGTGACTTCCTATTATTATTTTGCACTTGATTTTGAACGTAGAGTTCGACAACAAGTAAGAGATTCTCCTACACCATCGCTCCTCATGCAGAATAACCATCTTCGCATCCAGATAGATTCCCCAGCACAACTTCAGCACGAATCTTCTCAAACAGATACAGCCAACTGGTTACTACGGATTTGTAAGGATAGTCCCATTGTTGTCATTGATGTTTCTTCCTACTGGAATGATCTCTACTCTAAACAAATTTTTGAGCATGCCGACGAAATATGGGTAGTATTTGATGCAGATTTGGCTAGACTTACCCGTTTGTTCCTGGTAGATCAAGCCCCTGCTTGGTGGAAGACAGAAAGAAGAAAAATAAAAATGATAGCAAACAAGTGGAATAGCCAATTGTCTCGGACAAGCGTCATGAAAAAAGTAGAAGGAACGCTCTCATTATGGGATCAGCAGCCTGGAGCTGCACAGGTAACTGACATGATTCCGTTGATGGATGGAGAGAAAACAGCAATGGCAAGCGCTAAAGCCAACCTACTATTGGAGCTTTTCCCAGAGGAAGAGATCGAGTTTCAGTCATTGATTCATGCTTATAAAGGAAGGATGTTATGAAGAAGCAAACATTGCTTGTCATTTGCTTAATTTCGTTTCTGCTAGCAGGGTCGTCCTTTTATGCAGCCACTCAGTATATTGACGCGATGGCTGCGGAAAAGCTGTTTGCCCCAGTTGTAAAAGTAGCTGCAGGGAAAGAAATATCAGCCTTCGAGCCGATTACACAAGATGATGTGATACTTGTACAGGAAGAAGTGGATGAAATTCTTCCAGGCTCAGCGCGTGATTTGGATACTGTTCTGGGGAAAAGGAGCACGCAGACTATATATGAAGGCGAACAATTATTAGTGGAAAAGCTGACAGATACGCAGCTTTTACCAGAAAAAGGGGAGGCGCGCTACGAGTTCCCCCTACTATCCATTCATCCTTTAACGGAATTACGCAAAGGCGATCATGTGAAAATTTGGGTCAAATACAAGAATCTCTCGGAGCTGCAAGACTATCCTGCACCACTGCATTTTCGAAAAACCAATGATACGGCAGATTTGTTATTTGAAAGTCAGCTTGCAAGCGTGAGGGACAGTAATGGTATTGAGATCTATACATTAAAGCCGAGCTTGTTGCCATCGCCTGATCAGATGGATTCCATCTTTCATGGATCACGAGAAAAGCCGTTGCAGAATGGCGAAAAACGATATCGTGACTACCGGGTTCAGCCAACAGCACTACCAGCTTTTATCGGCTTTAATTTGACAGACGAGGAGTATGTGATAGTAAGCGAGGCAATGTCATATGGGATGCTTCAGGTAGGTCATATCATGGGTTCAAAGGAGCAAGCGTCATGAAAATTTTAGTTTGTTATCCGATGAAGTCACTCGCCAAGACGTATATGCCTGTGTACAGTGATGTACTGGTAGCTGAGTCGGCGGAAGAGTTTTCGCGGCTTGTGCAGCTTTATATGCCAGAAGCTACCGTGATCTTTTCTGAAATGTTCACCTCTCCCGTTTGGGAATGGCTTCCGGCTCTGAAAGCACAGCTCCCGCCTAACTCACCGTTAATTATTGTTCCTCTCTATCGGGATGAGAAGATGATTGAGAAGGTAGCGGAGGAGTCTGAGCTAGAGCATGTATACCTGTTATCAGCTCATTTATCTCAAGAAGAAATACGCCATCAAATCAGTCTGATTCTAGGCCTTGTGCAAGAGTGTGCAGATATCGGATCGTCAAAAGAAAAGGGGCTGGTTTACGCTTTATTGAGCTACGGAGCTTCTGGCATTACTACCTTTTGTATTAATTATCCCGTCATACTAGCGAGACAGCATCCTGAAAAGCGAATTGTCGTACTTGATATGAATGACGCTAAGCCGGATTTAACACGTTTCTTCAAACTCCAACAACATCAATTATCTTCATTTCGTCCTGACTTTATCGATATACAAACAACTGCCAAGCGTAACTGGAGCAAGGTCTGCAAACAGAGCGTACACTTGCCTAATCTGTATTACGCACATGCTGCTAGCAAATGGAAAAGCTCAGAATTAAGCAATCTAATTAATGTGTTTCGCATGCAATTTGACTTTGTCTACGTCGATTGGGGTTACTGCTTTCCTGAGTCTGAGACTCTACAGCGATTGCTTCATACTGTTGACCGCAATCTTTTATTCGTGAGAGCTGATCCCTTTAGTATCGATAGTGCCAAAGAGTGGCTGCATAAATGGAGAGAAAGAGGAGTGAAATGCGAGGTTCTGCTCAGTCATTTAGAGCCTGGGCAACCCTTTCGAATCGGGGAGGATGTTTCGGTCTACGGTGTAGTACCACGAATTTCGGAGAGCAGGCTCAATCAATCTCATCAGAGTTGCAGTGTATTAATAGAAGAGTTTTTCCCTCCCAAATCCTACATCAGCAGTTTGAAGGAAATTGCTAAGGCACAATATATGGATAAAAGTGCGGTGTTTTGCTGATGAGAGGGATAGAACGAGAACAACCAGTTGGATCGGGCATCCAAACCATCGAGGACATTAAACAAGCAGCAAGAGATTATTTAAATCATTTTGGCAAAACGCGAGAAGAGAAGCTAGAGATGCAGCGAATTCTCGCTTTGGCAGAACAGGGAGATCGTGATAGTCACAACCATATTATTCTTCGCTTGCAGCATTATTTTGAGGAAGTCCTCCAACGACCAGTAACCGAACAAATTTTGCCGCATGTCAACGGTTACGAAGGGCTCACCTTTTCTACATACGGGTGGGGCATACTCGATGCGGTCCTCCATTTGTCTCCGTGGGTAGAGGAAGTGCGAATTTCTGCAAACCGCAACATTGCCTACTTGGAGCAAGGGGTCAAAAAATTTCTCTCTTACACACCAAGCTGGAAAGAGGTTGAAACCCTCCAACAAAAGTTGACCAATACAGCGGGGCTATCTTTTAACGAGAAAAAACCTAGATTGAGCGGATACTTACATTCACTAAAAGCGAGATTGACTATGTTTACTTTCCCTTATTCTAGAGTACCGACCATTCTGGTTAGACGATTTACAACGCCTACCTTTTCACTCGATCAACTCCGTACACAGCAACAGTCGGCCTTCGACGAAAGAATTCAATGGCTAATGGAACAGCAAGTATACGGACGCAGCAATGTACTGGTTATTGGACCGATGGCTGCAGGGAAAACAACATTGATGATGTGTATGATGAAGCTGAAGGACCCTCGGACAGAATATGTCACGATCTTTGAAAGTGAACATGAGATGCGATTTGGTGATATTTGGCCAGGTGAAGTGATTGAACTCCAAAACGTGGAGGAAATCGGCATTGAATTAGAGCATTGCTTCAAAGACATGTACCGATCAACCGCAAATACGATTTTGATTGGAGAAATTCGCGAGCCCATAGAAGCGTACCATTTTATAAATGCCGGAATCAGAGGGACGGACGCTACAATCGGAGCGATGCACGAACGATTTGCGCATAGAGCGCTACATGATTTGACCGATCTTGTTTATCAATACGGAGGACGGAGTGTCGAATTGACCCAGGAGCGGATTAGCAGGGCAGTCAATTTTGTCAATTCGCTTACATACCGCAACAGTGGTCACCGTTTTGTTGATGCCATTCATACGACGGAGTGGAATTCATCTTTTAACCGAGTGGAATCTATTCCCCTAGTAGGTCGCAACATGCAGACGGGAGCTTATGAATGGACGGGAAATCAACTGAGCCCACATTTAGTTGAATACATGTGTTACGTCGGCAAAGCAGACATTGAAGTGTTGAAAGAGCTACGTCTTACCGATATAGGCAGGCAGCTATGATTTACACATTTCTTTTCCCGGTGTTTCTATGTCTCTTCTCTGGCTTTCTGTTTCTCGGCTTACACCTGTATAAGGGATGGAGAAGTCCACGCGTATTCTTCCCGCGTACAGTTGAGGTATGGAGAGAGAAATTTTTAAGGCATTCAACCCGGCGCATGATGTATGAACGTTTTGAACGTTGGTGTCAAATCGTGGGAGGTACACCAGAAGGGTACTTATTACTATCCATGATTGGCGGGATTGCGGGATTCATCTCGGGTATTTTGTTAGGAAATATGATCGTATCCTTGTCGCTTTTTCTCTTATTCCTCTTGCTGCCAACACTGATTCTATACGCACGCTATACCGTACAAATGAATAAAAAAATCAGCTCCTTCTGTCGATTCGTAGAGTTGTTTGCCCGTTATTATAACAGTCGCAAAAACATCGTCCTTACCTTTCGCGAAATGATAGAGGAATGCCCCAAAGAGTTATTACCTGACCTCCTTCTGCTAAACAATAGCCTTTCGGATGGGGGAAACTCGGTTGCGGCAGTAGAACAATTTGCGAAGAGACTGGACCATCCGTGGGCTTTTGATTTTGCAACGTATATTTCCAGCGGTTTGGAAGGAGAAACAGAAGATATTCAATCACCTTTAAACCGGTTAACGAATGAGATGTTTGTACAACAAGATGAAAAGCATGAGCGTGATAGTGAAATATACTCCATTTGGATCAGCCTGCTTATCGTCATAGCGATTTGCATTTGTTTGATCCCCTACAACCAGGGGTTGCTTCAAGATTCCTATCGTCTCTATTTCTACACGCCAGATGGACAGGCCATATTAGCAATTGCGGCGACTGTGTGGACTTTTTCGATCCTGTTGGCGTTTATTTGGGGAAGGAGATATCGCTAATGCCAATGCTAGTCATGTATACCTACCTTGGGTTAGGCGCTCTATTTGTTTTTAGTGCAACGTTTATGATCGGGAAGTATTTGTTTCACAAGCAAAAGCCGAAGCTGTTTGTTTCCGGGGCGTGGTGGGGAAAGTGGGAGCAGGCACTCAAGCCTGACGAAGACGACAAATGGGATCAGTTACTATCACGAGCAGGAAGGCCTTTTGGATGGGGAAAACCGGAGTGGGTGTTTCTGCAATTGTTGACTGGAAGTACCGTTTGCATCCTGATTCTTATGTGGATCGTCGTGAGTCGAATGGAATCATTTCCACTTCTGTCGATGTGCCTGGCATCTGCAGGGAGTTACATGCTTCCGTACATGGGCTTGAAGATGTGGGCAAATCACAGGGAGGATATGCTGAGCACAGATATCGCCAGATTTATCAATCGCTATGTGACCCTTCTAGAAAATCAGGTGCCCATTTACAATGCCATGGTCAAGGCAGCAAGACCGACTAGAAAGCTAAAGGAGTATATCCCTACTTTATCTGAGTGGAACAGGGACTCTAATGAAGCACTTGAGAGCTTTAAACGCAAGATTGGCGTCGACGACGGAATTATCCTCGTATCGAGCATGCGTACAATTGAAACGCTGAGCGAAGGACAAGTAAGTGCAACTATGCAACGAATGGAGTGGGCTGTCGATCATCGACGAATGTTCCGTCATCGAAAAAAGATAAAGTCTTTGGGGATCGGCTACACGGTTATTGTCTACCCGGCATTTTACATGGGATTATTGGTCGCCATGTTTCCCTGGTACAAGCTGCTTACAGAAATTCTGGATAAATATTTGATCTGAGGAGGAGAAAACTCATGACCAAGCTATTATCTATCATCATGTGCATCGTTTTCTCTTTAGGAATAATCGTTTCTAGCTTGTCCGAAATAAACACATCGGTAGTGAGAGAAGACGGGCTGAGAGATCGAGCAGTTGGGTGGATCGACAAAGCCATACCTTAAATCACGTAAGAGAAAAGGGGAAATTCGAGATGTCGAAAATGTTTTTTATATTTTTAGCATGCGTCATGGTGTTAGGGATCGGTGTCAGCAGCTATGGCAATGAGTTAAGCCCGGCGGCAAACGATTCTGCCGAGAGCATTAATCAATCCATCACATCGCTGAATTACGATACCCGAAATGAAAACATCAACTTCAGGATGCAAAACGGCACATCTTATACATCGTCAAAGTGATGCTGCACATCCACGTTCTTCTCATCATTTCGATTATGGTAGGGAGTTTGTGCGCGGTACTTTGGAATCTCCAGCCAGAGGAGCAGCTTAAACAGACACAAAAAGAAAGGGTGTATCGAGCAGCGACGGTCATCTTCCATTAAAGAGGAGTTGGCGTTTCTAAAACGATGGTGAAAGCAAAAGTCTTTCTTATTTGTCTACTGGTCCTTCTATTGGTCACTTCCGCATTGGGAGCTTACCACTTGTACGCAATGGAAAGGGCGATTGCCCGTGGAATCTATGCTGACTTACTGGATGATATGCAGGACATCGGGTATTTGGAGCCGACGTTAGCAGATTACTATCTTCTGAAAATGAAAGAACTGGGTTGGGAAGTGACAGAGGATGCGTTTGCTGGGAGCTGGCCTCGAACTGAGAGCGAGCGAGCTCGCAAAGAGCGGCAGGAGGCGATTACCTTGTCGGTTACCATCCAGCCTTCAAAAGTGACCCAATGGCTGCACAAATTTGTGGAGGGGGATACATCCTTTTCCTTTACGGGAAGCCGGCCGTCCGAATACTTTGATCCAGGGTGGTAGTACATGAATAAAATGATTAGCATTTTGGCTGTAATGGCTATTGTTTTGCCTTTGACGGTAGGCTTGCTTCTCACCGGGCCGCAAAATCTCCTTTCGGCATGCACGCAGTTTTTCGGTGATTTGCTCGCTGAAGTCACGCGTTTTGGTACAGGCTAATGGGTCAATTAATCGCTGTGATTCTGAACATTATGGTTATGCTACTCGTTCCATTAGGACTTTTACAGGTACATACGGTTGTTCAGGCCAGAAACGAATTATTGGAAGTGAGCGCGGCCGCTACAAAATACGTCAGCAACCACGGGGGGACGAATGAAGCCAACTTGCAACAAGAGGTTCGGGCATTGATCACTCGGGAGCTGAGGGAGAAAAAGTTTTCCGTGTCAGATCAGGACCTGTCTATCAGTGTCACTCGCACTCGCACTCGTTCACTTGATCCCGTCCTATGGAGCCATGAAGATGAATTTGTTGTGGAGCTGGCAATTCCATACCCCCGCTTTACCTCATGGATTCCAATCCCGGCTGATTCCTTGCAAGTTCAAAGAATAGGTACAGTTAACATCATGAACTACGATCTGTAAAAGCTCCCGTTAGGAGGCTATCGTTACGGGTATTAACATCTTATCCATTTCTACGATGCTGTTCTTTTTGCTGGTAGGTATGTTTATTGTCGATGCAGACATCGCCATGCAGAAAAAAACAGAAGTGAAGATACTCCTGGAGTTGTCTAATCATCACGCCACCTTTGCTGTTGATCCTGTATTGAAAACAGAGGGTGTGATTGATCTGCTCGAAGACGAGGCTCTTGAACGTTTTGATGAAAGAATGTACGAGAACGGTGGATACCGTCGTGAGCAAGCCATGTTCGTCCCTCAAGCAGACAGTGTGACCACTGATCCCATTCCTTTCTCGCGCTATTATGTGGATTTCCGTTCGTGGCGCCATGACCTCCAATTACGCCTACAGTACAATGGGACAACCCTCGTGACAGAGAGAGCAACGGAAGGGCCAGCTCGTCCGGGAGGTGGCATGCTACAGATTACCGTCGTAACTGAGCAGGGGGAGGAACTGCAGCTTGCACCGAAAACAATGGTCGGTCCATCCCATGTAGTAGTTGCCTACATCGACGAGCAACCGTTTCTGCCAATGCTGCCTCCACATTCGTTTCCAGTCGTATCTGTAGAAGAACTGAAAGATTAGTCAGACTTATTTACAAATTGCAAATTCTTCTGGTACTATGTAGGAAAGTGCTTACCCAGCTTGCGATTGTGAGGAAGTCGCTCTCCGAACATCCCGTTTGCCGGTCCGTTAAGCATAGTAAAAGTGGGGTTATTGATTTGTTTGATAAAGATACCATTTATATCGTAGGCGATGCACAGTCCTCTTCGAACAATCCGATTACACAGCAATTCAGTGCTTTTTTTATCGGATTGGTTGTCGATACTTCCAACGACAAGATCGTAGATGCGGCCTGTTCCTCCACGGTTCAACTGACGTCTGACTTTGCTCGGTCGATCTTTATCGGTCATTCTATTATGGCGTCGGAGGAAATTGGTGAAGAGATTCGCTTTCGGTATTTTGGATCTTCCCAAAAAACATTGATCGCAGCGTTCAAGGACGCGCAAAAGAAGTACAAACAAGCAGTTTCCACGAGAAATAAAGCCACAGTCACCAAATGAATACACCCGCTGCTTTATTTATTCGTATGCACGGCATACACGTAAGTAAAACCCAGCAAATGCCATGATCGCGTGCATTTGCTGGGTTTTTTGCTTATTACGAGAGTTCAGTCACTGCCACCAACATGGTTTTACTGATTTTTGATGAAAAGGAGGAGAGTCCTTGCTATCTTTTGTCTTCCGCAGATTTATCTCCATGATCGTGACGTTATGGCTCATCATTACCCTCACCTTTTTCCTGATGCATGCCGTTCCAGGATCTCCTTTTGAAAAAGAAGGAAAGGCATTAAACGAAGCCGTTGCTGCGAACCTCAATGCCTACTACAACCTGGATAAGCCACTACTCGTCCAATACGGGCTGTACTTGCAAAAGCTATTGCAGTTTGACCTTGGGCCATCGATTGCCAACAGCTCAGATACGGTCAACAAAATGATCGCCCGTGGATTCCCCGTTTCTTTTCAACTCGGTCTGATTTCTGTCGTCTTTGCGATTGTCACTGGTATCGCCCTTGGTGTGATCGCCGCGCTACGACATAACCGTCTCATTGATTACCTTGCCATGATTATTGCTGTTATCGGGATATCTGTTCCCAGCTTTGTTGTCGCTTCCTTATTAATCAAATATTTGGCGGTCGAATGGAAGCTGTTGCCGACCGCAACATGGGGTACTTGGCAGCATGTGATTATGCCAGCGCTTGCATTGGCATTTGGTCCGATTGCGATTATCGCTCGTTTGACCCGTACCAACATGCTGGAAGTGTTGACCCAGGAATATATTGAAACCGCTCGCGCAAAAGGGCTGTCTCCGGCAACGATCGTGTTGAAGCACGCGCTGCGTAATGCAATTTTGCCTGTCGTCACGCTTTTAGGTGCATTGATTGCCAACGTTTTAACGGGAAGCTTTGTGATCGAAAAAATATTTGCGATTCCTGGGATGGGGAAATACTTCGTTGCTGGCATCAATAACCGTGACTATTCCGTCATTATGGGAACGACAGTCTTCTATAGCGCACTTTTAATTTTCCTGATGTTTGTCGTCGATGTCCTGTACGGCAT
Organism: Brevibacillus sp. HB1.4B; assembly: GCF_013284285.1. Lineage (NCBI taxonomy): Bacteria > Bacillati > Bacillota > Bacilli > Caryophanales > Paenibacillaceae > Brevibacillus > Brevibacillus sp. HB1.4B. The sequence continues at coordinate 22,964 of NZ_JABSUT010000021.1, read as the reverse complement.
CATTGATCCACGAATTAAGCTACATCGAAAGGAGAGCGAAGGATGATCGTTTCTGATGATTTATTTATCCCCATGCGTAAAGACAACCTCAATGCGGAAGCGATTGTGCGACCTCAACTGACGTTTTGGCAAGAAGCTTGGCTTCGTCTGAGAGGAAACAAGCTGGCCCTGATGGGATTGGTAGTTATTATCTTGCTTGGGGTTATGGCTACGATTGGACCGATGATCTCTGGTCATGAATACGCCAAACAGTCGATTATTATGAAAAACAAACCGCCATCGGAAGCGAATTGGTTTGGTACTGATGATTTTGGCCGTGATGTTTTCACACGTGTTTGGTATGGTGCTCGCATTTCCCTGTTTGTCGGTTTGACAGCAGCTCTTATCGATTTTTTCATTGGTGTCTTGTATGGAGGAATTGCCGGATATTTGGGCGGGCGAATCGATAATATCATGATGCGCTTCGTCGATATTTTGTACGGCCTTCCTTATTTATTGGTTGTGATTTTGTTGATGGTCGTCATGGGACCCGGACTTTTAACCATTATTATCGCATTAAGTGCGACAGGCTGGATCGGGATGGCCCGGACTGTGCGTGGTCAGGTCCTGCAAATGAAAAACTCGGAGTACGTACTGGCGGCAAAAACAATGGGGGCAAAGCCTTTCTACATCATTCGCAAGCACCTGCTGCCCAACACAATTGGCATCATCATTGTCTATGTCACGTTATCTGTTCCATCTGCGATTTTTTCAGAGGCGTTTCTGAGCTTCCTCGGTCTCGGTATTCAGGCGCCAATGGCTAGCTGGGGTGTGATGGCGAACGATGGACTCCCCACCATTTTGTCCGGTCATTGGTGGCGGCTCTTTTTCCCTGCTTTCCTAATCTCGCTGACGATGCTCGCGTTCAATGTGCTCGGTGATGGCTTGCGTGATGCGTTCGATCCGAAGTCAAGGAGGTAGGCAACATGGATAAAACGGAAAAGCTGCTGGAAGTCAGTGGGCTTCGGGTCACATTCAAGACGCATGGCGGTGAAGTAAACGCGGTTCGGGACGTGAACTTTACCTTGAACAAAGGGGAGACACTGGCGATTGTTGGTGAATCCGGATGTGGGAAAAGCGTGACTGCAAGGAGCATCATGCGTCTGATCCCAGAGCATATCGGAAAAATCGCAGGTGGAAGTATTCATTTTAAAGGGCAAGACCTGGCAAAGCTGCCGGAAAAGCAAATGCGTGAGCTGCGTGGGAAAGAAATCTCCATGATTTTTCAAGATGCGATGACTTCACTCAACCCGACCATCACCATTGGTGAACAGATTATGGAAGGAATCGTTCGCCATCAAAAGGTCGCCAGAAGCGAAGCCAAGCGGCAAGCGATTGAAATTCTCACCTTGGTCGGGATCGCCAATCCAGAAAGTCGTCTCAAGCAATACCTCCATCAGTTCAGTGGCGGGATGCGCCAACGGATCATGATTGCGATTGCGCTTGTCTGTAAGCCGTCCATTTTGATTGCGGATGAGCCTACGACAGCGTTGGATGTAACGATTCAGGCGCAAATCATCGAGCTGTTCAAAAGCATTCAGCAAAAGACGGGAGTCTCGATCATTATTATCACGCATGATTTGGGAGTCGTCGCCAAGATTGCGGATCGGGTCAACGTCATGTATGCCGGAAAAGTAGTAGAGTCCGGTCCTGTTCGCGACATTTTTTACAATCCACAGCATCCATACACAAAAGGCTTGCTGGCGTCGATGCCTCGTTTGGATGCGGATCGCTCTATTCCGTTGAGCCCCATACCTGGAACACCTCCAGATTTGTTTCGTCCGCCAATAGGCTGTGCATTCGCTGCGCGCTGCGACTACGCGTTGGAAGTATGTCGGAATTACCAGCCTGCGGAGACCCATGTCCATAGCAAACACGCGGTTTCCTGTTGGTTGCAGGACCCACGGGCGAAGAAGTTGCTGGCGTCGATGCAACCGCCAACGGGGACCTGATTCATGGCTGTCGAGGGCAGTGCATTCGTGTAAAAGAGGGTGTCGTCTGACGGCGCTATCCTTTTACGTCATACAAAAACAAAAAAATAAGGGGGAAGAAACAGTGAAAAAACTATCAACATTGTTGCTGACGGCTACGCTGGGTGTGTCCATGCTCATGGCTGGATGTACATCGGGTCAACCAGCTGCACCGAGTGAGCCTGCACCAGGCAACACGGCTCAGCCAAACGCTCCGACGCCGGGCGATCAAGCGGCAAAGCTCCTCTTGCTGAATAATATCAAGGAACCGACGTCATTGGACCCGCCAATTGGTTTCGATGAGCCGTCCTATAACATTTTGAACAACTTGATGGAAGGCTTGACCCGCCTGGACGAAAATCAAAAGCCTCAACCAGCGGCCGCTTCCGAATGGACAATCTCCGTGGATGGAAAAACCTACACCTTTACCCTGCGTGACAACAAATGGTCCAATGGTGAACCGGTAAAGGCTCAGGACTTCGAATTCGCGTGGAAACGCATGCTTGATCCTGCCCTGGCATCTCCAGCAGCATCCCTCGCGTACATTATTGAGGGTGCGGAGGCATATAACAGCGGGAAAGGACCGGCGGATGGCGTAAAAGTAAAAGCTCTGGACGACAAGACACTAGAGGTTGTGCTCGCTCAACCAGCTTCTTGGACGCTCCTGTTGGCATCCAACCCAGCTTTCTTCCCTGTACACAAAGCAACTGTAGAAAAAGATCCGAAATGGGCAGCAGAAGCAGCAAGCTTTGTCGGAAACGGACCATTCAAGCTGACAGAGTGGGCGCATGACAGTGAACTGAAAATCATGAAGAGCGATACCTACTGGGATGCAGCCAACGTAACGCTGCCTGGTGCCGTTTGGAAAATGATTGATGACGAGAATACCGAGTATCAAATGTTTACTAACGAAGAGCTGCATAGAACAACAACCGTTCCTGCAGACATGGCGGACCAATTGTTCAAAGAAGGCAAAGTATTCGTGCGTGACGGAGCAGGTACAGAGTTCTATCGTTTTAACGTAACGAAGGAGCCATTTGATAACGCCAATATTCGCAAAGCCTTTAGCTTGGCGATTGACCGTAAGACACTGGTCGACCTGGTGCTGATGCGTCAGCAAAAACCGGGAACAGGCTTCGTATCTTTTGGTTTGCCTGATGCCAACGGTGAAGGACAATTCCGTGAAGTGGGCGGAGAACTGGTAAACTTCAACCCAGATGAAGCGAAGAAGCTCCTGGAACTAGGAATGAAAGAAAAAGGCTACACAAAGCTACCAGAAGTTACACTCACATACCGTAGCGGAACGGCTAACGAAAAAACGGCACAAGCCGCGCAAGAAATGTGGAAGCAGACGCTGGGCGTAGATGTGAAGCTGCAAAAAGTAGAAGGAAAAGTTTTGACCGATATGCAAAAGCAATTGCAGTATCAAATTGCTCGTTCTTCCTGGTTGCCCGACTTCGGTGATGCGATCAACTTCCTCGACATTTTCCAATCGAAGGCAGCAAGCAATCGTACGGGTTGGAGCAATGCGCAATTCGACAAGCTGATCCAAGACGCATACAAAGAGCCAGACGATGCAAAACGTCTGAAGCTGCTGCATGATGCAGAAAAACTCTTGTTGGATGAAGCGCCAATCGCACCGCTGTATTTCTACAACACTTCCTTGCTCTCAAGCGACAAGGTGAGTGGGGTACAAAGCTCTTCACTTAGCTACACAGACCTGAGAAAAGCTGTCGTGAAGTAACAAGAGTGAGTTGGGAGAAGTCATTTCAGGCGGCTGGAATGACTCTCCCCCCTTTTTTGCTAGAATTTTTAATAGTGCTATAATTTAGTATGTCTATTAGAAAAAACAGTGAAAGAAAGCACAAGTGCTGGAGAAGATGGAGGAAAACATGATTATTCAAGCCATTGAAGTAAAACGAATATCTGTTCCTTTGAAAAAGCCTTTTAAAACGGCTTTGCGTACGGTGCATAGCCTGGAATCGATTCTGGTGAAAATCACCTGCGACAACGGTATGGTCGGGTGGGGCGAAGCTTCGGCTACTGTTGTCATTACCGGAGACAGCATCGAGAGCATCGAGTCGGCGATTATGAACACGATGAGACCTCAGCTCATCGGTTTGAATTTGCTTGCCTATGAACGAGTGTTCCAAACCTTGCATCAATCCATGGTAGGGAATACGAGTGCGAAGGCAGCAGTAGACATTGCATTGTACGACCTCATTTCTCAGCGCGCAGGAATGCCGTTGTATCAATTCCTGGGTGGCTACCGAGACCAATTGGAGACTGACTATACCGTCAGCGTGAACTCCCCGAAAGAAATGGGCGAGGATGCGACTGCCTATCTCAAGCAAGGCTTCAACGTACTGAAAATCAAGGTCGGCAAGGACAATATCGAGGATGACATTTTGCGCATCCAGGAAATTCGCAAATCCGTGGGCAATCAGGTAAAGATTCGTCTTGATGCCAACCAGGGATGGAATGTAAAAGAAGCGGTGCAATCCATTCGAAAAATGGAGGACATGGGTCTTGGCATCGAACTCATTGAGCAGCCAGTAAAAGCGCATGATCTGGAAGGCTTGAAGCGGGTAACAGATTCGGTTGATACGCCAATCATGGCTGACGAGAGTGTGTTTTCACCAGCGCAGGCTCTGCAGGTTTTGCAAAAACGTGCGGCTGACATGATTAATATCAAGCTGATGAAAGCTGGCGGCATTTACAAAGCACAATTGATCAACCAATTGGCTGAAGAGTACGGTATTCCATGCATGGTTGGCAGTATGATCGAATCGCGTCTGGCTGTATCAGCAGCAGCTCATTTTGCAGCCAGCAAGAAGAACATCACCCGCTTTGATTTCGATGCTCCGTTGATGCTTTTGCACGATGGCATAGAGGGTGGCGTAACGTACGAGGGCCGCGTGATGCGCATGCCAGAAGAGTCTGGGCTCGGTATTCGTTCCGTCAGCCTGTGGGAGGGGGAGAACTAAGATGAAATCTGCCATTGTTTCTGTCTCTGTTGCCACTGTGTGGACCAAGCCGGAGTCGCCGCGTGATATTGACCAAGTAGCACTCCAATCCCCGGTAGATGTACGAAGCTGGATCGCTTCCCTTACTGTGGAGGAGAAGCTTGGTTTTTACGACCAAAACGCGATTCAAACCCAAGCGCTGTACGGTACGCGCGTAGAGGTAGTCGAGGAGCAAGGGGAATGGTCACAAATTCTGATTCCTGATCAGACTACGAACAAAAACGCAACAGGCTATCCGGGCTGGATGCCTTCTCGCCAGCTAGCACCGTGGTCAGATGCTTTTGAGGTACAGCAAGGCCAAAAGCTGGCGATGGTCACGGCGGCGTTTACCCGTCTACATACACCTGATCAAAAGCCAGACATGGAACTTGCCTTCTTGACCAAACTACCGCTGATCGAGGAAACCGCGGACTGGGTAACGGTAGCGACACCGAACGGCACAGGACTTTTGCCAAAAGCAGACGTCCAAATCGTGAAAGCAAACGAGCCCATCGAGCTTTCCGGTATTCGTGGAGAGGCAATCGTAGAAGCGGGTAAGCGATTCCTCAACCTGCATTATTTATGGGGCGGCATGTCCTCTTACGGGTATGACTGCTCAGGATTTGCGTACAACATGCACCGTTCTGTCGGTCTCCAGATTCCGCGTGATGCATCTGATCAGGCAAAAGCCGGACAGCTTGTGGAAAAAGAAGCTTTGCTTCCAGGCGATTTGTTGTTTTTTGCCCATGACGAAGGAAAAGGCAGAGTCCATCACGTGGGCATTTACATGGGCAATGGCGAAATGATTCATTCTCCGGATTCGCGAAGTGCCATCGAGATCGTCAAGCTGGATGGCTACAAGCTCGAAAAGGAACATTGCGTCTCCAGACGATACTGGTAAACGGATAACGGGGAGGAGTGGCCAGATGGAACGAAAGAAGCTGGTCCAGGTAAAGAACCTGACAAAAACCTTTACGTTGGGTAAAGGGCTCTCACTTACGGCAGCGGACAATGTTTCCTTCGATATATACGAGGGGGAAACGTTTGGACTGGTAGGGGAATCTGGCTGCGGCAAATCGACCACAGGCCGTACAATCATCGGATTGTATCAACCGACGACAGGTGAGGTCATTTTTGACGGGCAAAACGTCCATCAGGCATCATCTGCTGTGCGGAGTAAGCTGACACGCCAAATGCAAATGATTTTTCAGGACCCGTATGCTTCTCTGAACCCCCGAATGAACATTGCGGAAATCATATCGGAGGGCCTGTATCTGAACGGGCTATATAAAGGGAAGGAACGGATGAACCGTGTGATTGAGCTGTTGGAGATGGTTGGTTTGCAGAAAGAGCATGCCAACCGTTTCCCGCACGAGTTCAGTGGTGGTCAGCGACAGCGGATTGGGATTGCCCGTGCGCTTGCCGTGAATCCACCATTCATCATTGCCGATGAGCCGATTTCTGCACTCGATGTTTCGGTTCAGGCACAGGTCGTTAATTTAATGAAGAAATTGCAGCAGGAACAAAAGCTGACGTATTTGTTTATCGCGCATGATTTGGCGATGGTCAAGCACATCAGTGACCGTATTGGCGTCATGTATTTGGGTAATATGGTCGAGATGACTGCGAGTGAAATTCTTTACGAATCACCGAAGCATCCTTACACGCAGGCGTTGTTGTCGGCCATTCCTGTCCCCGATCCCGACTTGGAGAAAAGCCGTGAGCGCACCATTATCGAAGGTGACGTTCCCAGCCCGATCAATCCACCTAGCGGCTGTGTGTTCCGTACACGTTGTCCAGTAGCCAAAGCAGTATGCGCCGAAAAGAAGCCTATCTGGCAGGAAGTAGACACCAACCACTTCGTCGCCTGTCACTTGTATCAATAGTCTTCTATTTTGCCAGAAGATTCGACATTGTCTTTCTGCCATCCTTGATTAATGGGGATGGCTTTTTCTACATAAACTTTTAACTTTAACCTATGAAAGGGCTTACATCAACTATTCGGAGAGGAGAACTGTTAATATTCTGTTAACTGGCAGGAATCGAACAGGTTTTGTCGAAATACGGATACAGTAAAACATTCCGTGACTCACCTACTTCATCGTGAACTTCATTCCAGAGAAGTGAGGGTTGCATATGACTCTGAGTACCTCCTCGTTCCATTCAACTCCCCGTCGCTGGCGGGAAGTGGAGACACAGTTGGGAATTGTTGTCCCTAGATCGCTTCGATCGGACACTTCTGCTCTACTGTTTTTGGAAAGCGTCGCTGCAACACCCATGTTGGACAAAGAAGAAGAGCTTGCTTGCCTGATTCGCTATCAAAGGGATGGCGATCTTGAAGCACGTGAAACGATTGTGCGCGCCTATTTACGATACGTAGTTAGTACCGCTTTGCGCCATTTGAAAAGAGGGATGCCGTTCCTGGATTTGATTCAGGAAGGCACGATAGGTTTGTTTACCGCGATTGACAAATTTGATGTGGGACGTGGCGTGCGTCTCTATCATTACTCACACTGGTGGATCTCTCAGGCGATCACCCGTGCCATCAACGACAAAGCAACTTTGATTCGCATTCCTGTCCACATGCATGAGCAGATTCGCCAGTATCAGAAGCAAGTACTACATCTCGTCCATGCTTTGAATCGCACGCCTGATCGGCAGGAGATTGCCGTACTCTTGGATATCCCACTAGAAAAGGTGGATGCCATCGAACTGGCTTTAATGATGAAGATGGAATCCATCGACGCTGAGCTGGATAGTGAGAAATGGCAGGCTTGGCATGAAGACGAGAGCTTGAGCTACGCAGAAATCATGGATGATGGGTTGTCCTCTCTGGACGACTGGATTGAAAAGGTAGACCTTCGCTCGCAGATGCGTGCAGCGTTGGAGCGACTTAGTCCCCGCGCCCAAGAAATTATCTCTATGCGTTATGGTCTCTATGATGATCAAGTGTATACGCTGGAGGAAGTGGGGAAAATGTTTGGTCTTACCCGCGAGCGTATTCGCCAAATTGAAGCGACGACGATTGACCGATTGCGAACGCAAAAAGCTTCACACGTATTAAAAGATTATTTAACCTAACATAGGATTTGGTTATTTCAGCCCCTCTTTATACAGAGGGGTTTTTTCTGTCAGAAATGGTCGAATTCACAAAGTGTCAGACTCACAGTGGGAGAAGCGTAGTCTTTTTCTCCTTGTGGTAAACTGGTAAGATAGCTTCATGATTTTTTCGCTATGTAAAGAGGTAGTTTGAAAAGGAGGATCGCTACATGGGCGATTATATGATAAGAGCAACTGGTTTTAATGGGCATGTTCGTGCATTTGCCGCACGCACGACAGAATCTGTCGAAGATATGCGTCGTCGTCATGACATGTGGAATACAGCGACAGCAGCAGCGGGGCGTACGCTGACCATTACCTTGATGATGGGGGCTATGCTAAAAGGAAACGAGAGCCTCTATGTCAAAGTAAAAGGAGGCGGACCAATCGGGCAGATCATCGCGGAAGCAAACGCACATGGTGAAGGAATCGCTTATGTATCCAACCCTCAGGTCCACTTTGAGCTAAACGATAAAGGCAAGCTCGATGTAGCGCGTGCAGTGGGAACAGACGGGTTTGTGTACGTAACGAAAGATCTCGGTCTCAAGGAGCCGTATCAAGGAAGTTCGCCGATCGTCTCTGGTGAGATTGGGGAAGACTTCACTTATTATTTTGTGATGTCCGAGCAAACGCCTTCAGCAGTAGGTGTGGGTGTACTGGTTAATCCTGAGGACCGTTCTGTTTTGGCTGCGGGTGGATTCATTCTTCAGCTGTTGCCGAATACGCCAGAAGAGGTTGTAGCAGCCATTGAAGAACGTTTGGGGCAGCTTCCGCAGGTTTCTCGCATGATTGGCGAAGGATTGACTCCGGAAGAGATTTTGGCCCGCGTATTGGATGAGCCAAAAATCCTGAGCCGCACGGAGATTCAATTTAGCTGCAAATGTACAGCGGATAAGGTGGTTCAGGCACTGATCAGCATGGGACGCGAAGAAATGGAAGGTCTGATTGAAGAACTGGGCGAAGCAGAAGTACACTGTCATTTCTGTAATGAACGTTACCATTATGACAGATCCGCGTTGGAAGACATCCTGAAAGACATGTAAGCGCGGCGTCAAGTAGGGGAGTGTTGGCATGACCAACGTAAAAGGGTTATGGGCATTCATTGGGGCGCTTGTATTGTTGCTGCTTGCCGTTACCTGGGCATGGTACCAGGCATCAGGCAAGCTGCAGCCTGCCGCCATCGTAGGGGATAAGACGATTAGCAACGATGAGTATGTAACGGCGCTGAAACAAAAGTTCGGTAAGCAAGTGCTAAACGACATGATTAATCGGGAAGTCGTTTTTCAAGAGGCGAAGCGATCCGGCATTACGGTTGATCAGAAACAGCTGGAGCAAGAGCTTTCCCAGATTCGCGACAGTTATGGCAGTCGGACAGACAGCGAGTTTGAGGCTGCGCTGTTAAAACAAGCGGGAACGACCGTGGAAGCCCTCAAGCAGGAGATTTCTTACCAAATCCTGCTGCAAACCCTGGCAACGAAGGACATGACCATCAAGGATGAAGAAGTGCTAAACGTCTACAATAGCCGATCTGACCGCTATACCCGACCGATGCAGATGCGTTTAGGACAAATCGTCGTGGCGTCACAAAAAGAAGCGGAACAAGTTTTGGCTGATTTAAAAAACGGGGCCGACTTTCAGACGATTGCCAAAGAGCGTTCGATTGATGCAGATACAGCTGTGAACGGCGGCGATGTAGGCTGGGTTTCCATTAAGGATAATCGATTGCCTGACGAGGCGAAGCCCATCGTAGAAAAGCTGGAGAAAGACAAATATAGCGAAGCGATCAAAATAGAAGATCAATACGTCATTTACCAACTGACAGAGCGCAGGGAAGCCAGTCAACGGACATTTGAAGAAGTAAAAGATGAGTTACGCCGAGAGATCGCATTTGCCCAGGTCGAGTCATTGGATGTCGTGCTGGAGCGGTTGCAAAAATCGGTAGGGGTCCAGATTTCTGGGCAAATGCCTCATTGACCAAATAGGCTGCCGTTGATATAATTATGTCAATAAATCCTAGCGTTTTACTCGGTTATTAAAAATAGGAGGGGCAGAACATATGCGCGTGGCTAATTCCATTACCGATTTGATTGGATTTACTCCGCTTGTGAAGCTGAATCGTGTTGTCACCGAAGATATTGCAGACATTTACTTGAAGCTGGAGTTCTTCAACCCGGGCAGCAGTGTAAAAGACCGAATTGCGTTGTCGATGATTGAGGCAGCAGAGGCAGATGGAAGTCTGAAACCGGGTGATACTATCATTGAACCTACGAGCGGAAATACCGGTATTGGACTCGCGATGGTTGCTGCTGCAAAAGGATATCGTGCTATTCTGGTCATGCCAGAGACGATGAGTATGGAGCGACGCAACCTGTTGCGTGCGTATGGTGCGGAGTTGGTTCTCACACCAGGCAGCGAAGGGATGGGCGGAGCGATTCGCAAAGCGGAAGAGCTGGCGAAAGAAGATAGCTCGTATTTCATTCCGCAACAATTTAAAAACTTGGCGAACCCGGCCGTTCACCGTGAGACAACTGCGCGTGAGCTGTTGGACCAAGCGAAGGAAATCGGCGGCGTAGATGCGTTTATTTCCGGTATTGGTACAGGCGGAACGATTACGGGTGTAGGGCAGGTTCTTCGTGAACACTATCCGAATGTTCAAATCGTGGCTGTTGAGCCTGCTGCTTCGCCAGTTTTGTCTGGCGGCAAACCAGGTCCACATAAGATCCAAGGTATCGGGGCTGGCTTTGTCCCGGATATTCTCGATACACAAATTTACGACGAAATCATTAAAGTAGAAAACGAGGACGCTTTTGAAACCGCGCGTCGTGTTGCTCGTCAGGAAGGTATTCTCGGCGGGATTTCTTCTGGAGCAGCGATCCATGCGGCTCTGCAAGTAGCAGCGAAGCTCGGCAAAGGCAAAAAAGTGATCGTTGTCATTCCTTCGAATGGTGAGCGTTATTTGTCCACGCCTCTGTATCAGTTCGAAGACTAATGGTAAAAAGATACCGCAAGACCACGGAGCGCCACGTTGGCGACGTGGTCTTTTCTTTTTGTGTCAGGCAACTATATAATGAACGGATAAATAGTGAAAACCGGAGCGTGAAGAGGAAGAATGTTCCCTACCTTTGCTGATTGCCAGACGTATGCCTTATCTTATCCGTTGGTTCCCCTTGCCCTGCGTAAACCGTGGTCTTCGACGATTGATCCGTGGCAGGTGCTCACAAAGCTACAGCCTTCTCTGCAAAATGCTGTCCTGTTGGAAAGTGGACGAGCTGGGCGGTATACCTTTTTGGCATATGAGCCTATCGCTACGCTGCGCAGTCAGCGAGGAGAAACCATCGTTTCGTACCCAGAAGGGAAAATGGAGAGCATAGAGACTCACAACCCATTGAATGCTTTACGAGAGCTGCTCTCTCGTTACCGTACGCCGATGCTTCCAAGTATGCCAGATTTTGCTGGAGGCGCCGTAGGCTATATTAGCTATGAGATGAACCGCTTTTTTGAGCCTAGCTTGCCACAGATAGCGACTGACGACTTACAGTTGCCAGACCTGTATGTTATGATAATGCAAGACCTTCTTGTCTTTGATCATGAGACCCGAGAGATCATTTGCCTGACGCATTTGCGCGCGGACAATTTGACCGAAGAGAGCTATCGACAAGCAGCACTCCACCTGGAAAAACGCATGGACTTGATTGCTTCATTGGCAATGGATCACGATGAGACAGATTGGGAAGCTTTGCGCAAAAGACCACTTGCCAAACTAGTGCCAGCGTCCGTATCCTTTGCCAAAAACCAATTCGAGGATGCCGTTCGTCGGGTACAGGAGTACATCGCCCAAGGGGATGTTTTTCAGGTCAATCTGTCGGTACGGCAAAGCAAGCCGGTGCAGGTGACAGCCCCAGAAGTGTACGATGTGCTTCGCAAGCTGAATCCCTCTCCTTATATGGGCTATCTGAGCTTCCCTGAATTTCAATTTGTTAGTGCCTCGCCAGAGCTACTTGTAAAGGTAAAAGGCAAGGAAGTGCATACGCGTCCAATCGCCGGCACACGTCCTCGTGGATTAACCGACGAGCAAGACGATGCATTGGCACGTGAGCTGATTGATAATGAAAAGGAACGCGCAGAGCATGTCATGCTGGTTGATTTGGAACGCAATGACATGGGCCGTGTCTGTCGCTTTGGCAGTGTAGAGGTCAGCGAATTCATGGTCGTGGAGAAATATTCCCACGTCATGCATATCGTCTCTCATGTCAAAGGAGAGCTGGCAGCAGGCAAGGATGCGCTTGATGCGATCGAAGCGACTTTTCCAGGAGGGACGATCACTGGAGCGCCAAAAGTTCGCACGATGGAAATCATCGAGGAGCTGGAGCCCGTCAAGCGTGGCGTCTATACGGGATCCATCGGCTGGTTTGGCTTCAATGGTGATATCGAGGTCAACATTGCCATCCGTACCATGGTGATCAAGGATGGCGTAGCTCATGTGCAGGCTGGAGCGGGTATCGTGATTGACTCGGTTCCAGAGGCCGAGTATGCTGAGTCATTGAAAAAGGCAGAAGCGTTGTGGAAAGCGCTTGAGTTGAGCGAGCAGAGAACGATGAGTTGAGAGGAGATGAGTGTACGATGATTTTGATGATTGATAACTACGATTCCTTTACCTACAATTTGGTGCAGTATGTGGGAGAGCTTGGGGAAGAGCTGCAAGTGTATCGCAATGACAAAATTACACTGGAAGAAATCGAACGGTTGGCACCGGATTATTTGATGGTGTCTCCAGGACCGTGCACGCCAAATGAAGCGGGGATCAGCATGGATGCGATCCGCCATTTTGCCGGAAAAATTCCGATTTTGGGTGTTTGTTTGGGCCATCAGTCCATTGGGCAAGTGTTTGGCGGAAAAGTCATTCGGGCTGAGCGCTTGATGCATGGAAAAACGTCGGAAGTTTTCCATGATGGCAAAACCATCTTTCAGGACATCCCTTCCCCTTTTACGGCGGCACGCTACCATTCCTTGATTATTGAGGAAGCGTCCATTCCGAGTGAGCTGGAAGTAACCGCACGGACAGCGGAAGGTGAAATTATGGCTGTGCGCCATCGGGAGTTCCCAATCGAAGGCGTCCAGTTCCACCCTGAATCTATTATTACGGAGCACGGCAAGCAATTGCTGAAGAACTTCCTTACCGCATACGCGCGCCAAACGACAGGTTAACGCATAGATACGACAGGAAAACCGCCTTTTTTCGAGGGCGGTTTTTTTATTTACATACTCTTTATATAACATTCATGGTTCCTCGATATACGGCTTGTACAATGAAACAGAAGAAGGCGAAAAAGGAGAGATAGTAAATGGATGTAAATCGTCGACAGTTTTTGACTTATCTCGGTGTAGGGACAGCGGCGTTGGCTTCGGTAGCAACAGGAATTCCTGCCCTGGCAGCTGGTAATACCCTATCAGGAAAAACAGCCGACCATCTGTTTGGTCTCGATACAAAAAAACATAACTTCAATCCGAAATTCAAAGAAATTCATCCGACTACGAAAGACGATGTCGTACTGCCGGACGGCTTCAAATACGATGTAGTGGCTTCCTATGGCGATAAAATCAATGCAGTAGGAGATACCTTCGGGTTCAACAATGACTTCACCTGTTTCCTACCAATCGAAGGCAAGTCCGATCATGGCCTCTTGTGGGTGAATCATGAATATTTAGGTGAGTTGGAATATTACGTGAATGGCTATGACTATCTGAATGCAGATGACAACAAACGTACCCCTGAGCAAATCAAGAAGTACTTGTATGCACTGGGCGGTTCCATTATTGAAATCAAAAAAGAAAATGGCAGCTGGAAGCTTGTTTCCGATTCCGAATATGGCCGTCGGGTGAGCGGACTGACCAAGCATGTGTTGACTGGCCCAGCAGCTTCTATTGCCAAAGAAGTAACCGGAACATTTGCGAACTGTTCTGGCGGCGTGACGATGTGGAATACAATTCTTTCCTGCGAGGAAAACTACATGGACGTCGTCGGTGATTGCAAGCTGCCTGAAGCCGAGCATTATGGCTGGGTTGTAGAGGTCGATCCATTTGATCCGAAATCGACTCCGAAAAAGCATACAGCACTGGGCAGATTCTCCCACGAAAACACGGCAATGGTTCTGGCTCCATCTGGACAATTGGTCGTCTACATGGGGGATGATGCGAAAGACCAATACGTGTATAAGTATGTCTCCAAAGGCAAGTACGAACCGAAGGCAGGGAAAAACAATTCTAAGCTGCTGGAAGAGGGTACACTGTACGTTGCCAACTTCGGTAAGGGCAAGTGGATTGCGTTGGATTTCGCAACAAACGAAGCACTGAAAAAAGCAGTCGATGCAGATGGCAAACCGATGTTTGCTTCTCAGGCTGACGTGCTTCTCAACTGCCGAGATGCATCCAAAGCAGTAGGGGCTACCCCGATGGATCGCCCAGAAGACCTGGAAGTGCATCCGATTGATGGTTCCGTCTTCATTGCCTTGACCAACAATGACAAGCATGGCAACTTCTACGGACAAATCGTTCGCCTGTTCGAGAAAGACAACAACCATGCAGGCTTGGAGTTTACGTTTGAGATTTTTGCAGCAGGTGGACCACAAAGCGGTTTTGCGGCGCCAGACAACATGGCTTTCGACAGCGCGGGTAACCTGTGGGTCGTGACAGATATCTCGTCCTCGTCGATGAACAGCGGTATTTATAAATCCTTTGGAAACAATGGGGTGTTTTTCATTCCAACAACGGGTAACAGCAAGGGAGAAGCCGCACAATTCGCGTCTGCACCAGTAGGCGCTGAAATGACAGGTCCTTGGTTCACCCCTGATGAAAAAACACTGTTCCTGGCGGTGCAGCATCCAGGTGAAAATCTGAAGTCGTATGACAAGCCGACCAGCCACTGGCCTAAAGGTGGAAATGCAGTAGCCATGCCGAGCGTGATTGCTATTACAGGTTTCTAGGACAAGGAGTGTAACAGATTATGCTGTCGAGCATCGGTATTCCTGGATTAATTCTGATCCTGATCATTGCTTTGGTGATTTTCGGGCCGAGTAAACTGCCAGAGATCGGTCGTGCTTTTGGACGAACCTTGACCGAATTTAAAACTGCAGCAAAAGATTTGACCAAAGACGATGATGAAAAAGAGAAGGCTCCAGAAGAAGCGTTGAAACGAATCAACTAATCCAGCCAGAGAGAAGGCGGTGCGTACACGTGACGCACTGCCTTTTTCCGCGCATGAGGAGGAGTTCGAGTGAGCAAAGAGATGCCTATACTTGAGCATGTTACAGACCTGCGCCGCAGAATTTTGATTGTGCTGTCCGTTCTGGTTGTCAGTATGGTTATCTGCTTTTTGTTTGTGGATCATATTTATTTGGCGTTAGCGAATCATTCAGGGGAAAAGCTGGCGATTCTTGGGCCGGGAGATATCCTGTCGATCTATGTGAAGTTGTCCGCAGTCGGTGCGATTGCGATAACAATCCCAGTTGCCGCGTATCAAGTTTGGCGCTTCGTGGTGCCCGCATTGGAAGAAAGAGAGCGAAAAGTGGCGCTCATGTATATCCCGGCTCTATTCCTGCTGTTTATTTTCGGGCTTTCCTTCGCATACTTTGTGCTCTTTCCGATGATGTACAAATTTGTTTTGGGGCTATCCAACGGGAATTTTGAACTGGTCATAACAGCGAACGATTACTTCACCTTTATGCTCAATCTGTGTCTGCCGTTTGGGTTGCTTTTTGAACTGCCGGTTGTCGTTTTGTTTTTGAGCCATTTGGGGATTCTCAACCCGCATCGCTTGGCTAAAATGCGCAAACCCGCCTATTTGGTGCTCGCGATTATCTCGATTACCATTACGCCGCCTGATTTTCTGTCCGATATTATGGTAATTGTGCCACTCATCGTTTTATATGAAATCTCCATTACTATCTCGCGTTTCGTACACGGCAAACGTGTGCAGGAGACAGCGGTTTCCTCGGAAAATATGATATGATGCTCTCGACTATATTATCGGGAGAGAGCGCAGATGCACGTTTATGTTAACGGGACGATTTGTCCGGCTCACGAGGCTACAGTATCGGTATTGGACCACGGGTTTTTGTACGGTATTGGTTTGTTTGAAACGTTACGTGTATATGACCGCAAGCTATTTTTATGGGATGCTCATTACGCCCGGCTTTGTTCCGGGCTTTTTGCGTTGCAGATTCAACCTGCTTGGACAAAGGAAGAGCTGGCTGAAACCATCTTAATGACCATAGATGCCAACGAGTTGCGTGATGCTTACGTCCGCTTGAGTATTACGGCTGGCGCAGAAGGAGTGGGCTTGGTAGCAGGGGAGTACGAGCGTCCTTCCTTATTCGTATTTGCCAAACCCGTAGCACCTCTAGCGGTACCTCCTCCGCCAAAACGATTGCAGACATTGGCGTTGGTTAGGCAGACAGCAGAAGGCCACCAGCGCTTTAAATCGCACAATTACTTAAACAATGCTCTTGCTCGCCAAGAACTCGGTGCCCGTCCTGATGTGGAAGGTCTATTTTTGACGCATGATGGCTTCGTGGCCGAAGGAATTGTGAGCAATGTGTTCTGGGTCAAAAACGGCCAGTTGTTTACTCCTTCTATTGATACGGGCATTCTTGATGGAGTGACGCGGCGACATGTTTTGACTTTGGCACAGCAATTATCGATGCCTGTCGAAGAAGGGCGATATCGCTTGGAAGATCTGCTCAACGCCGATGAAGTCTTTACGACAAATTCCGTGCAAGAGATCGTTCCGATTACCGAAATTGACGGGCATTGCGTCCCTTCGACATATGGTGCATATTCGCGCGAACTGCACCGCGCCTACCGTCAGTCTGTAGCGACTAGCGAGTAAATTATGGTATGCTACTATTCAATGTGCGAAGACGGGAAAAGGGAGTTTGATCATGAAATACAATTCATTTCGAATCCATGCTGCGACCTTCGCTGAGATGGTATCGGAGCTTGTCAAAAGGGGTGTTCCTGTTCCAGAAGCCGAACGCATGGCGGAAGCGGGGACGAGCCTGAAGATTCACACGGAAAACATGAGTGTGGCAACAGCACAGAGTGTGAGAGAGATTATGCACTCTTTCGATGCGGAAGCCATTATTTCAGACCAACCAGGTACTGCCGACAAAAAATACGTGCTGCTGTTGGCTTCACAAAAGAAGATAGATTTGGCGTTGGATCATATGAAAACCCAAACAGAAGAACTACGAGCGTTGGCGGCAGAGGTACGGGAAGTTTTAGCTATGCCTGCCAAGCTTCGTGCGCGCCGCGAGCTGAACTGTGGCCAGTATGTCCTGCCACTGGGAGAGCGTACGCTAGTCATGGGCATTTTGAATGTGACACCTGATTCATTCTCGGATGGCGGTCGCTATGTCGATGTAGAGGCAGCACTGGCACAAGCGCGTGCGATGGTTGAGGCCGGAGCTGACCTGATTGATATCGGGGGAGAATCGACACGTCCGGGCTCGGAAGCAGTCGATGAGGCGACGGAGCTGGATAGAGTGCTGCCAGTCATTCGGACACTTTCGCAGGAATTGTCTGTTCCGCTGTCTATTGACACATACAAAGCGGCGGTTGCAGAACGGGCCATTTTGGAAGGTGCACATATCATTAATGATGTATGGGGAGCGAAGCGTGACCCGCGGATGGCAGAGGTAGCTGCTCGTCTCGACGTGCCCATTATCCTGATGCATAATC
The DNA here is from genome assembly GCF_013284285.1 of Brevibacillus sp. HB1.4B. Classification (NCBI taxonomy): domain Bacteria; kingdom Bacillati; phylum Bacillota; class Bacilli; order Caryophanales; family Paenibacillaceae; genus Brevibacillus; species Brevibacillus sp. HB1.4B. The sequence goes on along the minus strand of NZ_JABSUT010000021.1, from coordinate 5,116 downwards.
GCGAAGACACGGACTATCACGACTTTTTTCCAAACTATATCAAAGATCTGCGTGAGTCCGTACAGATCGCCTTGCAGGCAGGGGTAAAACAGGAGCGAATCATCCTTGATCCGGGGATCGGGTTTGTAAGGACTGTCGAGCAAAATCTCGAAACGATGCGTAGGCTGGATGATCTGGTAGGGCTGGGCTATCCCGTTCTGCTTGCTACTTCACGCAAGCGGATGATCGGTCATGTTCTCGATTTGCCCGTAGATGAACGTGTCGAAGGTACCGCAGCGACAGTTGCCCTCGGGGCGGCAAAAGGCTGCCATATGGTACGGGTGCATGATGTCAAAGAAATGAAGAGAGTGACGAAGATGATGGACGCGATGCTAAAAGGGGGCTTTAACCTTGGATAAAATCTACTTCAATGGCATGTCTTTTTACGGATATCACGGTGTGTTTGGAGCAGAGGCTGAGCTAGGCCAACGGTTTTATGTCGATCTGGAGCTATCGCTCGATTTATCCAAAGCTGGAGCTAGTGACAATCTTCAAGATACAGTCAATTACGCCGATATCTTTACTTGTGTGCAAAAAATTGTCGAGGGTGAACGGTTTCAGCTGGTAGAAAAACTGACTGCTGTGATAGCAGAACGTCTACTTATGCAATTCCCTTTGCATGAAGTCAAAGCAAAAGTGACCAAGCCGAATCCGCCGATCAATGGGCATTATGAGTCGGTTGCGATTGAGATGATCCGTAGAAGAGAGGATTTTGCTTCATGATAGTTTGTGCGTATTTGGCGCTAGGCTCCAATCTCGGGGATCGGGCACAAAATTTGCGCCTGGCGATACACAGATTGAACGAGCAACCTGGAATTCGCGTGCTTCGTGTCTCCTCTGTTTATGAGACGGATCCATTTGGTAACGTCGAACAAGACGCCTTTCTGAATATGGCGATCGCTGTGGAAACAGAACAGACCCCGGATCAGCTGCTAGATACGGCTTTGTCAGTAGAGCGAGAGCTGGGTCGTGTCCGAACAGTTCGATGGGGTCCGCGCACGATTGATATTGACCTACTGTTGTACGGGACATCTCGTGTTTCGCAAGACAATCTCATGATTCCTCATCCTGGGCTGAGCGAGCGTGCTTTTGTACTCGTGCCGCTTCGAGACGTTTGGGAAGGCGGCGTTTTACCTGAGCATAACCAGACCATTGATCATTATCTTTCCTTATTGGTAGAGGATCACAAGGGGGTACGTGAGTGGGGAGCAATCAATTGGGAAATCGAATCCGGTCCTTCCGAAAGCTAAAAGGGTATACGCAACAGTCCCTTTCGGACAAGATGGGAGTGTCACTGTCGTTTGTTGGATCACTAGAGAGAGGAACTCGTACGCCAACAGAGCCTGTATTACGGAAGATCGCCAGCACTTTACAGGTAGACTACGATGAATTATGTGCTATAAATAAGTGATGTAATGAAGTTTGGATAGGATTGTCCTCTCCAAGACCCCGACTAAGCGGGAATTAAGGAGGCGAAAATAGATGAAAATCGGCAATATCGAATTAAAAAACAACGTAGTTCTCGCTCCAATGGCAGGTGTCTGTAATCCTGCTTTTCGTCTGATTGCAAAGGAGTTCGGTACTGGATTGGTTTGCGCTGAGATGGTAAGCGACAAGGGCATCGTGCACGGAAACAAAAAAACGATAGATATGCTGTTTGTCGACGAACGCGAAAAACCACTAAGTTTGCAGATTTTTGGTGGAGACAAGGAAACCTTGGTGAGTGCGGCGAAATATGTAGACCAGCATACGAATGCGGATATCATTGATATCAACATGGGCTGTCCTGTGCCGAAAATTACGAGCTGTGATGCAGGTGCGCGTCTGTTACTCGATCCAGATAAAATTTACGAAGTCGTATCTGCTGTGGTCGATGCGGTCGACAAGCCGGTTACCGTGAAAATGAGATTAGGCTGGGACGAAGATCATCTGTACGTACTGGATAACGCCAAGGCAGTAGAACGTGCAGGCGGCAAAGCTGTTGCTGTTCATGGACGCACCCGCGTACAAATGTATAAGGGGCAAGCTGACTGGGAATGGATCCGTCGCGTGAAGGAAACCGTTTCGATTCCGGTGATCGGAAACGGGGATGTGGCTACTCCTGAGGATGCGAGACGCATGCTGGATACAACGGGCTGCGATGGTGTTATGATTGGACGTGCTGCGCTCGGAAATCCGTGGATGCTGTATCGTACGATTCAATACCTGACGACGGGCGAGCTTGGTCCGGAGCCAACCGCACGTGAAAAGATGGATATTTGTTTCTTGCATGCAGAGCGTTTAATCGCGCTGAAGGGTCCGAGAGTGGGAGTCCTTGAGATGCGCAAGCACGCGGCGTATTACTTGAAAGGCTTGAAGGGCTCGACGCACACGAAAAATCTCGTGAATGCGGTTGAGACAGAAGAGGAGCTTCGTCGCGTCCTCATGAACTATGTCGACTGGATCGAAAACTACGCCGATGACAGTGAAGAGCCGCTGGAAACAGCGCATGATGAGGCTGTCAGCTACTAAAATTGGTGGTTCATTCCAGACATTGACAAGGGTTCCTTCATATCCTATAATACTCCGTAATATTGGGAGCCGAGCTGCCAGTCCACACTGGCAGCTTTACCTTTGAACCTCACAGACGATTGCATTCTGCTGTATATTGTATAGAACATCTACATATAATCCTTTGTACTTTACCCAGTATAAATGGAATCATTTTTTAAAACGGGGGAATTGAACCATGTCTGAAAAAGAAGTCATCCTTACACCAGAAGGTTTAACAAAGCTGGAACAAGAGCTTGAAGATTTGAAAACGGTTAAACGCAAGGAAGTAGCTGCTCGTATTAAAGAAGCGATTAGCTTTGGAGATATCAGTGAGAACTCTGAATACGAAGAAGCAAAGAATGAGCAAGCGTTCATTGAAGGCCGCATTCTGACCCTGGAAAAAATGCTGCGCAATGCCCGTATCATCACAAATGAAGATGTAGATACAGGTGTTGTAAGCGTTGGTTCCCGCGTGAAGCTGAAAGATCTCGAGTTCGGTGATGTTATGGATTACACGATTGTAGGTTCTGCTGAATCCGATCCGATGAACAACAAGATTTCCAACGAGTCCCCGGTAGGTCAAGCGCTCCTCGGCAAAGCAAAAGGCGCGATTGTTGACGTTAACGTACCGGCAGGAGTCATTCAGTACGAGATTCTTGATATTAACCTGTAAGCAGTCGATCTATGGCGTACCTTTTGCGAGGTACGCCGTATCGCTATTATAAAAGTCTGTACAAAATTGTTAATGCAGGTATTTTCTAGAGGAGTGAGTGAAATGGCAAACGAGCAAGACCTACAGCAAGAAGAGCAGCAACAGGAAGGGCTCCACGAGCTTCTTCAAGTGCGTCACGACAAAATGAATCAATTGCGTGAGTGGGGCTTTGATCCGTTCGGTAAAAAATTCGAGCAAACGCATCACGCTGCAGATATAACGAAAGCTTTTAGCGAAAAGAGCAAGGAAGAGCTGGAAACGGAAGAGAACGTGGTTACGATCGCAGGCCGCTTGATGGCGAAACGTGGAATGGGTAAGGCGAGCTTTGCTCAACTGCTGGATCGTTCCGGTCAGATTCAAATCTACGTCCGTCAGGATACCGTTGGCGAAGAGCTGAGCAAAGTATTTGATTTGGCTGATATCGGTGACATGGTCGGTGTAACTGGTGTTGTTTTCAAAACAAAAACCGGCGAGCTCAGTGTAAAAGCAAAGGAACTGACCTACCTGACCAAATCACTGCGTCCACTGCCTGAGAAATACCATGGCCTCAAAGATATCGAGACTCGCTACCGTAAGCGTTACGTGGACTTGATTGTGAATCCAGAGGTTCGTGATACGTTCATTACTCGTAGCCGTATTCTGACTTCGATGCGTCGTTATTTGGACAACCTTGGCTATCTGGAAGTAGAAACACCTACACTCCATGCGATTGCCGGTGGTGCATCTGCTCGTCCATTTATCACGCACCACAATGCATTGGATATGCAGCTGTATATGCGTATCGCAATTGAGCTGCACTTGAAACGTCTGATTGTCGGTGGCCTGGAAAAGGTGTATGAGATCGGTCGCGTTTACCGCAACGAAGGGATCTCTACTCGTCACAACCCTGAGTTCACGATGATTGAGCTGTACGAAGCGTATGCTGACTACCAGGATATCATGAGCCTAACTGAAGAAATGGTTGCTCATATCGCACAGGAAGTATTGGGCACTATGAAAATTCAGTACCAAGGCAATGAGATTGACCTGACACCAAAATGGCGTCGTGTACACATGGTAGATTTGATTAAGGAAAATCTCGGCGTCGATTTCTGGAAGGAAATGAGCGACGATGAAGCGCGTGCTTTGGCAAAAGAGCATGGCGTATCCGTTGAGCCTCACCATACGTTCGGGCATGTAGTGAATGAATTCTTTGAGCAAAAGCTGGAGCATACGTTGATTCAGCCTACCTTTGTTTACGGTCATCCTGTGGCGATTTCGCCATTGGCGAAGAAAAATGACCAGGATCCGCGATTCACGGATCGTTTTGAGTTGTTTATCGTAGCTCGTGAGCATGCCAATGCATTTACTGAGCTCAACGATCCAATTGACCAGCGTGAACGCTTTGAAGCACAGCTCTTGGAAAAAGAAGCTGGTAACGACGAAGCGCATGATATGGACGATGATTTCATTGAAGCGCTTGAGTACGGTATGCCGCCAACCGGAGGATTAGGAATCGGAATTGACCGTCTGGTAATGCTGTTGACCAACTCTCCTTCTATTCGAGACGTACTGCTGTTCCCTCATATGCGTAACCGCGACTAGTCTTTCTGAATAGAACCATCTGAGAAAAACTCAGGTGGTTTTATTTTTTACTTGCACTTAAAAAGGTTAAGTGTTATATTAATACCTGTTCTTCTTTTTTACTTAATCGATCACAAAAAAATGATGTGAAAATAGTTCTTGCTTTTCCTTCAAGGTATGTGATAGATTAATGAGGTCGCTGAAAAACACGTTAAAAAAACTTGTTGACACGACCTGAACAACCTGATAAGATGAAATGGTTGTTGCGAA
>NZ_JABSUT010000020.1:0-55491 GCF_013284285.1 Brevibacillus sp. HB1.4B | reverse complement strand
TACTTTATAACAGGTTTAGCGCAAAGAATAGTCCAGGTTTATCGCTTTGTTCCGTCCTTTCTCACGAGATACGATGACCTTTTCAAACAAACTGTGAAGTAGCTCTTTTTGACGGTTAACATCAGTTCTAAAGTACTGCTCCCGAAGATTAGTGAGTTTTTTAATCTTGTTGTATTTGTCTTCTGGAGATTCCTCATCAGGATCAAAATCATAAATCAATTCTTGTAGTTCGTTTTCCTTTTGGTTCAAATCGTTGATCTTTGCAAAAAGCGTTTCTTTCGGAATGGGGTTGCTCTCGTCCATGAAAACATCGTACCATTTTTCTTTTTGATTTCTGACCTTTAGGATTTCACCTCTGATTTTTTCAATATCTAAATGTCCAGCATTCTGTTGTTTAACCCTTTCAATAAAGTAATCTTTAGATGTGATCAGCCTTTCGATTTCATTGAAAAGTATATCTAATATTTTCTGATCATGCGTAACACGGTTACAATTAACACAACGATAATATGTTTTTTGATCGCGAGGATCATAAAAACCTTGAATAAAATGTTCGTCGCAATTTCCGCAACGTAAAATGCCTGTTAATGGGAATGTCCCTTTCCGTGGAGACTTTCTTGATTTTTCTTCTAATTTTTTTTGTGTTTTTGTGTACAGTTGTTTTGAGATAATGGTGGGGTGATTATCAAGAACAACTTTATTACCCCATCGATACACCCCGATATACATGTCGTTTAAGAGAATGTCACGAACGGAATTATGGTTCCATTGTTTTGCTATACGAGGTTTTACATGCAATTCATTCAACATATCAGCAATTGCTCTATAACCGTATCCCTCAGAATACCATTCATAGATTTTTGTTACGAATTTCGCCTCTTGCTCAATTATTGTACAGTTAAAATTCTTATCAAAATGATAACCGAAAGGCGAATGACCACCGGGCTTCATGCCTTGATCAATCATTTGTTCGATTCCAAACTTTACACGCTCTGCTAAATTCTCGCGTTCCCATTGTGCTAGTGCTGCAACAAGCGTTATAAAAAGTCTGCCCATTGCGGTAGATGTGTCATAAACTTCAGTGGCTGACCTAAAAGAAACCTCATATTTATCAAAGGTTTGCAAAAGGAGATATAGATCAAGTACTGATCGCGTGAGACGGTCCAGTCGGTATACAAGGACCATATCAAAATTTCCCTTTTTTAAATCTTTCAATAACCTTTGCATTTGTGGGCGTTGTATGTCTTTAGCGGACCAACCTTCTTCGATATACTCCTCAACGATTTCCCAACCTTGACTTAGACAAAATGCTCGTAGGCGTTCGCGTTGTGCAGGGATAGAGAACCCTTCCTTTGCCTGTTCATCAGTTGAGACTCGAACATAAAGAACTACCCTAGTTATCTTGTTTTGCATCAAAAAGCTTTCCTCCTATCAGTTAAATAAATTTGCCCATTTCAATTGGAATATTGTTACGCAAGCAAATTTCATCGGTAGTATCATCGCCGCTGACTTTGTCGTCAAAGATTAGAAGTTTAACAGCAAATTCATTCGCTTGTCTCTCGAATTTACCTGGGTTGACAAGTGTGTTTTGCTCAAGAAAATAATAACCTAGACCTTTGTGGAGACGATCATGGCCAAGTTCATGGGCGCATACAAAACGTTGCCATTCTAAGCTTAAATCGCTGTGTATGACAATAAATCGCCTTCGGAGTTTTCGGTAGTATATTCCACGTGTAGACTGTCCTAAATCAGCGTAACGAATATGGATACCTAACTCTCGAGAAATTATGAAAGGACAATTCGTTTTGTATCGCTTGACCAATTTTCGGATAGTTTCCTTCATCGTCTCACCTCAGTAGTAATATACACCGTGCTATTGGTTGTCATTATTGCTTTCTTATTCTTGTGTACCTTTCCGTTTGTTCATTTTCTTAGCTTCCCAAAATAAACCCGTCAATACATCCATTATGCGTTGTTTATCATCTTCATTAAGAGGTATTCCATCAAACATCAGGTCCCCATCTTCCTCTAACATTTTTCGAAAGTCGACCTTATCTTTGGTTGTAGCCCAAGTGGGGATTGTTTCCCCAAAAACATCATTACCAAGTAACGAGTCAACCGAAACTTTATGGATTTCAGCTATTTTCTTTATCATTTCAATATCAGGTTTTGAAATATCATTTTCCCATGCATTATACCTCGGGCGTTTAACCCCTAATAAATCAGCCATTTGGTCTTGTGTTAAGTGCTTTTTATTTCTTAAATCTGTTAGTACCTTTCCGATCTTCATGAAATGGTCCTCCTAAAAAAGATAAAAAAATTATCAAAAGCTATTGACGATAAAAAAATTATCAAATATAATCGGAATTACTTAAGGGAGGTGAAATGGTGTCAAAGAAACGCGAATTCTTATCTGCATGCCGTAAGGCAAAAGGTTCTCAGTCTTATGTTGCAAATCAACTTGAGATTTCTACTGTTTACGTAAGGATGATTGAGAACGGTACATTTACTCCTGGCAGAGATTTAATGTTCAAGATGTCAGACTACTTCAATGAACCAATTATTAAACTCTTTCCTGATTACTTTGATAACAACAGGGTTATTAAGCATGCCTGAAGTGATAATTTCTTTATCGTTTTTCAGTATAAGCGATAAAATTATTATCGTCAATTGTTTTGTGGTCTTTGATAAAAAAATTATCAATCTCATTAAGCTAACTTATCCAAGAGGGGAGGTTATTATTCATGAGTGTTGTCCTCAAAGACTTTCTGCATACATCTTCAACAAGGGGGATGATGCAAATGAACTGCACTGAGGGAGGTTTGCCTAAAGCACGAGCAATTGGCAGGCAGGAGCCGTCAAAGGAAGCAGTTGACAGATTCATTGAAATATACCTCGAAATTGTTGCGGAAAATGAACGCAAGGACAAGGTGATGCTCAAAAATAATGCTGCAAAAGTGGAACTTTGCGACTCGTGAATGAGTCGCGGTCTTGGACAAGACCTAAAAGGAGATGTATGAGGTTGCAAATAAATGTGCGTGCTCTCTGGTTAGCAACAAACTCTGCTTATGGCGAACGCCTTTTACAGATAGCACAAGAACATTCGCGTTTAGATTGTGATTTGCATGAAAATGATCAATTGTCACTTCTCGAAAAAGAGGTCTATAAAGTTCGTATTGAACAACTGCGAAATGAGCGAGAAATGATTCTGAATCTATTCGATGGGGTGAAGGTATGAATGAAATCCAAGTCATCCAACACAATGAACAACGGGTATTAACCACTGCTCAGTTAGCAGACTCATACGGAACAACATCAGACAAAATTAGCTACAACTTCAACTATAACGAACGGCGGTATCAAAAAGGGAAACACTTTTTTCTTCTGGATGGAGAAGATTTGAAGTCATTCAAGAAAGCGAATCGTGAATTTCAAGGTTCGATCAACAAACTTTACCTCTGGACCGAAAAAGGTGCATGGCTTCACGCGAAGTCTCTGAACACAGATGAAGCATGGGAAGCATACGAAACACTTGTTGATGATTACTACAGGGTTAAGGGTGAACAATTGAACCTAAGTCCGGAAGTCAAAGCGATCTTCTTTTTAGACAAAAAGACACAAGAAATTGAAACCCGCGTTGAAAAGCTCGAAGACAACATGACCATAGATTACGGTCAGCAGTTGTCCTTACAGAAGGTCGCAAAGAATCAAATCCTCACAATCGTTGGCGGCAAAGAAACGCCAGCATATCAAAATAAGCCTCTGCGGGACAAGCTATTTAGTTCCATCTGGAGTGACTACAAGGAATACTTCAATGTTGGTTCCTACAGAGATACAGCGCTTAAGGATTGTGATAGGGCGAAGGAGTATCTCAAGCAGTGGGCACCACAAGGAAAGCTTTTACGCGAGGTAGAGGAAGCGAATCAGCAGCTTACGTTTGCCAGTTAAAAGCAGCGCTAATGCAATCAAACATTTTAAAGAAAGTGGGGTTTTTAAAGTGAACATCGAGATAGCTGATCACCTCAACTTAGTTAGACACACAATCAATCATTTCAACTATACGCCGCCATACGATATGGATGAAGATGATCTGGTTCAAATTGGGTGCATGGGTTTAATGAAAGCAATTAAGAAGTTTGATCCATCGCTAAATTATAAGTTTTCAACTTATGCGGTTGTCTTAATAAGATCCGAATTAAATCGCGCTCTTGATTATTACAAACGAAATAACCGAAGCAAAGTTCGGACGGTTCGGATCGATCAAAAAGTTAAGGAAACAGGAGCGTTACTTATAGAGGTTATTCCTGCCCAACATTCTTTAGAGGATGAGGTAATGAATCAGGAGAGGATACGAGAGGCGCTACGAATTGAACCGATCATTACAAACTATCTTCTTTCTGGGTTAACTCATCTTCAAATAGGAAGAAAAATGGGGATTACTCCACAACGGGTGCATCAACGCATAAAAGCTATGAGAAAGAAGCTGATGGCGTAATGGACAAGCCAAGAGAATAACGGGAGGAATGAAAGATGGGCAAATTTACACCTGTTTTTAGAGAACTGGAGTTGGCTGTAACTGAAATCCTCAACAAGCAGACTGCGATGGGTGTTCACGCTACGATCCTGAGCGATACGGTCAGGTCGGTGGCGGAGGAAGAAGTTTACACTCGTACTGTATTGATCGCTGATTCGATGGGCTTGCACACAGTGCATCAGTTCTGCTACCAAACACCAAGTGGCGGAATTGAGACTTTCGGTTTCAGCCAGAATTGTGTCAGCGAACCAGAAGTCAGGAAGTATATGCGGTATTTGGATGGAGGTGACCGAGGATGAAGAACCTGGCTACTCCAGAGGAAATGGTGCAGGACATTATGCAAAGTCCCGAGCTCCAGCTCCGAATTAGCGCAGAAGCTTTTATTGGATTGATGTGGATGGCTGAAAAAGAAAAAACAGTCTGCTCGCAACAGACTGCCTAAACAAAAAATGTTAACGGTAGAGTACCACGGAAAGGTGGAAGTGGTCAAATGAAAACATACGAAGAGTTAGAAATATACCGTAGCACGTTGGTGAGAAAGCTTCAGTTACATGAATTTGTGCTGGACAGCTTGAAACAGGACGAGCGCCGTATTGCCAGCATGAAAGAAGATGTTGAACGTGATGTTGACCAGTGCAAACAGAAAATTCGTGAGGTAGATGCAGAAATTCGTGAAAAGCTGCTGCCGTTATATCCAGAAGGTTTTGAAAGAGGCGAAGCAGATGCCAGCTAATTTAGATCGGTTCTTTCAGGGATTGTCTGATTCGCAAGAAGAAAAAGTTGTAGCTCATTGCGAGTACAAAAGATGCGGTAGTGAAATTTATGATGGACAACTTGTTACGACACTGGATCAATCTATTTTTTGCAACGATAGATGCCTTTTCAACCATTTGGGAGCCGTGACGATTACAGCAGGAGAATACTAAACATTTCGAGCGTGGCGCAGTCAACGGAGCTGTAACGGTTATGTAGAGGCAGGGGCATGACGAACTCGATATAGTGGAGGGGTAATAATGGCTGATCCGAAGAATGCGTTGGTTGCGATTCATCAGAAATTAGAAACATTTCTTGAGGAAAAACGCGAAGCGATGCCAAAAAGCTTCAACAAAACGCGATTTCTTCAGAACTGCATGACTGTTCTCCAAGAAACTAAGGATATTGAATCATGCAATCCGACCAGTGTAGCAAGAACAATGCTGAAAGGCGCGTTTTTAGGCTTGGATTTCTTCAACAAAGAGTGCTATGCGGTTGTATATAAAGGATCGGTTGAATTTCAAACGGACTATAAGGGCGAGGTTAAGCTTGCCAAAAAGTACAGCACAAAGCCAGTGCGAGAGGTATACGCAAAACTTGTCCGAGAAGGGGATGAGTTTGCGGAAGAGATCATTTCCGGAAATCAGACGATTAATTTTAGGCCTAAACCATTTAACAACGGAGAAATTCTAGGAGCATTTGCTGTAGTTAATTATATGGACGGGACTATGGCATATGACACCATGAGTAAAGAAGAAATCGAAAAAATTAAGGAAAACTTCTCGCGCAAATCCAAACAGTCTGGAGAGTATTCAAAAGCTTGGGTGGTTACTCCTGGTGAAATGTACAAGAAAACCGTGCTGCGACGTTTGTGTAAGAATATTGACCTTGATTTTGACACGATCGAACAGCGCCAAGTGTTTGAAGATGCTGGAGAAATGGATTTTAACCAAGAAATTAAGCCAGTTCAGCAAAGCCCATTGAATGCAACTGTAATCGACGCTGAGTATGAGGAAGTCGCGGAGGGACCGGCTGATGAAGTTAACCAAGAGTAATTACTATTCTCCAGAAGCCAACCTACATTATTTAAGCGTTTCTCAATTCAAAGATTTTGTGCCAGCTTTTGCAGGATGCGAGGCGAGAGCTAAAGCAAAGCTCAACGGAACGTATGAACAACCTTCATTAACAGCATTCATGGAAGGTCATTATGTCCACTCTTGGAACGAAGGTACATTGGACGGGTTTAAGGAGAAAAACCCCGACTTGTACAGTAGTCGTGGAGCTACAGCAGGACAGCTTAAAGCCAACTTTCAACATTGCAACAAGATGATAGAGGTGTTGGAAAACGATCCGCTTGTAATGAGAGCTTTAGCTGGTCAAAAAGAAGTCATCATGACTGCTGAACTATTTGGAATCCCTTGGAAGATCATGATTGACAGTTACCAACCAGGAATAGGCATCTTTGCTGATCTGAAGGCTTTGAAAGAGCTTGATGGTAAGTGGTGGAACAAGGAAACACAACAGTACGAGAACTTCTTAGAGCATTACGGATACGCTCTCCAGATGGCTGTCTATGCAGAGGTTGAACGCGTTTTCTCGGGCCGGAAAGAGTGGCTTATTCCACATGTGGTTGTTGTAACAAAACAAGATCCTCCAGACCATGAAGTACTCTTTTTCGACTACGAAGCCATTGAAAATGGATTGCGGAAAGTTGAGCAACACATCGAGCGAGTAAAGCAGGTTAAATCAGGTGAGCAAGAACCTATTCGCTGCGAAAGTTGTGATTATTGCAGAGTAACTAAGAAAATCACTCGAATCAAACACTATTCCGAATTGGCGGTTCGCTAGGAGGTCCAAATGAATAAAGTCATTCTAATCGGCAACCTAACAAAAGATCCTGAGCTTAGATACACACCAAATGGCGTTGCAGTAGCTACGTTCACCGTTGCAGTCAACAGACCACGTACGAATCAGGCAGGCGAGAAAGAAACGGACTTCATCAACATCGTAGCTTGGCAAAAGCTTGCTGATTTGTGCGCGAGCTATTTGCGAAAAGGTAGACAAGCTGCCATTGAAGGTCGGATGCAGACGCGTTCATATGACAACAAGGAAGGGAAAAAGATGTACGTGACTGAGGTTGTTGCTGAGAACGTGAAATTCCTCGACGGAAACAAAGAGGATCGTAAACCAGCTAACAATGATTTTGACCCGTTTGGTGATCCGTTCGCAAATGCTGGTAAGCCTATAAACATTTCAGACGATGACTTGCCATTTTGATAGGGGGAAAAGTGATGAAAACCTACACATTCGGGGAAATCATCGATATTTTGTCGGCTGGACGAACGGCAAAAACCGAGGACGGATATTTAAAATTGGTCTGCGATAATGCAGGTGACTTTTATTGGCAACAAAGCGGAGATAATTGCAAGTATTACACATTCTCGAAAGATTTCTCTAAACACAAATGGATCATCATCCCCAAAGAAATCACAGCCTTGGAAGCCATACAGATGATTATCGATGGGAAAGCACCTATACATGAAAATAAATTCGGAGAAAAGAGAATATTCGCAATCAATAAGACAATGGCATGGGAAACGCTTGAGCTTTACCGACTCACAAAAGGGAAATGGTACGCGCCAGATGATGTTTGAACTGCGAAAGGTCCCAAAACCAGATCACAAACGTCGGACGCCAAAACGCAAGGAACAGGGCCGAATTAAGCCACAAACATATACAAAGGTATTTGAACGCGACAATGGACAATGCATCTTATGCGGACGTGGAGACAGTCTACAATGCCATCATCACATCTACCGTTCTCAGCTTGGTAAAGGGACGGAAGACAACCTGGTCATGCTATGCGTCAGCTGCCATGAATTGGCGCATAGCAGCAAGGTGGCAAGAGATCGGATTGGGGAGTATTTGAGGAGTTTATACAAGGAGGATGTTCATGAACGAAACAAAATCAACGAAGTTTGACAAGGGCAACTTAGCTCATCAGATTTTGGTCGGGACAATGGCGGTACTTGTTGACGATTTTGGCTACACTCCTCGGGAAATGTTCGAATTGATTGAAGATGTAAAGAAGCAGACTTACTTTACTTTTCAGGAAATGTCCAAAGAAAAAGGGAATGCCAATGGATCACATTAAGCTCGTTGATGATATCCGAAGAGTATCTCAGCGACTGGACAAGCTTCCTAAAGAACTTCGTACTCAAGCAAAGGCATATGCCGAAAAGGAACGGGAATACCGCGTTGCATTACGCCAAGAAATACTCAAATTACGAGCTGAAAATTTCCCTGCGACACTGATTAGCGATCTGGCAAGAGGTAATGTTGCAGATTTGAAATTTGAACGCGACTTGGCTGAATCCCTGTTCAAAGCTACAGTCGAATCTTCAAAAGCGATACAAGCCGAAATGAGTGGGCTACAAAGCATCTATAGAAGACAGGATGAGATGTAAAAAGAAGGTGGTAGGTGGTGTTACATGGGTGGGTATCGCTCCACAGAAAAATACTTGACAGTCCGGTTTTCCAAAACGAAAAGCTATTCAAAACATTTGCTTGGTGCTTATTAAAAGCCAGCCACAAAGAACACGAGCAGATGGTAGGTAAGCAAAAAGTGAAGCTTCTTCCAGGTCAATTTGTATACGGAAGAAAGGCGGCTGCAAGGGAATTAAGCATGCCTGAGTCAACTGTCCGAAATAATATAGACTTCTTAAAAAAGGACGGCTGCTTGGACATCAAGACGGACAGCAAATTTAGCGTCATAACCGTTGTGAATTGGGGCTTTTACCAATCAGAATCATCGGATGTGGACAGCAAAAAGGACAGCTCCGAGGACACGAAAAGGACAGCAAAAGGACAGCAAAAGGACACAAACAATAATGGTAATAATGATAACAATGGTAATAAAAAAGATATTTATGCAGATGCAGATAGTAACCCCTTCCTATTCTACGAAATGAATTTTGGTGGATCAATCCCATCGATGGTTCAGCAAGATATCATAGCTTGGGAAACAGAGTTGCCAACTGAAATGATTATCGAGGCTATGAGAAGATCGATTAAAGCAAACGTACGAACATGGAATTATGTCGAATCCATATTGATGAGTTGGCATCGAGACGGAATTAAAACTATCGAAGCAGCTATGGCAGAACAAGCTGAATATGAACGTAAGAAGGCTGTAAAAGGAGGCGCGCAACATGGAGGGACTAGACAAAGTTCTGGAGCGAATCCAAGCAAGGGCGGAACAAGCCCGTTTGACGGCTTCAAAGTCCCAACCAAAAAACGAGAATTCGATCCAGCCGAACAAGACAGTTTGTTCTAAATGCAACGGAGCACAAGGTATCTTGCGGACGTGGTATGAAGACAAAGCGTTCACCAAATTAGTGGGCGGCGAATGGATCACTGAAACGAGACAAATAAAATGCGAGAGTTGGGAATGGTGCACATGCTATCTACAAAAGCGCACCTTAGCAGCCAGCAAGATCACTGAGGATTTCAGAGAGAAAGGGTTTAAAAACTTTGTCTTGGATGGACGACCAGCCGTTGTCAAAGAGCTATTGCAAGCAGCAAAGGACTACACTTTGAACTTTGAGAAGATACGCAAAGAACGGAGAAATTCAATTGCGATCCTTGGGAATCCTGGCGCAGGAAAAACTCATTTGCTCATGGCTGCTTGCAACAACTTGATGCATCAAAATGTACCCGTCACTTACTTTCCTTGGGTGGAAGGTTGGAACGAAATAAAAGATGATTTCGACTTGCTGAACAAGCGTGTAAACATGCTCAAAGAATGCGAGCTACTATTCATAGACGATTTGTTCAAGGGTAGGCCGATGGACGAGCATGGACGCGGCGGTCCCACAGCATTCCAGTTAGAGCAGCTATTCGGGATCGTGAACTATCGCTACTTAGAGAAAAAGCCGATCATGCTTTCGTCCGAGTGGTCATTTGAAAAGATTGTAAAGGTTGACGAGGGTATTGGTTCCCGACTGGTCCAAATGTGCAAGGACTACACCGTAGAAGTGTCTGGAGACCCTTTGGAATTGAATTATCGATTGGTTGAGGGGGAATGAGATGGAACTGCAATACCACGGAAAAACATACACAGTCGTAGATTTTGCCAGAAGTACTGTCTTGCCAGAAGAGTTTATTGTCCTCCAAGGTGAAGACGAAATGTTAGTCGCACCAACTCACGATTTATCAGGACTAAAACACGGGGGTGTAAGCCTGAATGAAATCAAACAAGCAATCATTGCGCCGGGACTTAAAACGTAAAGAGGACAGAAAGACAACCAAACTGGAGTCATACGCAAAGCGACCAGTGAAGACATACTTCCGATACTGCTAACACGCTGCCAGACGAACGGAAACGGGGTAAATTTCAACGAAAGAATTTAAATCGACTGAATACACGGATAGGAGTAAACAGTTGATTACAGCGCATCCTAGACTTTAATTTCAAAATTCATATAACAATTTGAATGTGAGGGATGAGTATGAGTAAAAAGGGTCCACCAATCACGATCATTCCAAAAGCAGTAAGTGACTGGATTAGAGAATCAACCGCATCTCCCAAGGTGAACAACTGGAAAAAAGGAGGAGGGAAGCCTCAGAAATGAATGGACAAGCATCAAAATTCCTCTTCAACGTTGCTCCAATGGGAGCTGTAAGGACCACACAACGGCAGAAATGGGTAGATCCAAGCGCAAAAAGATACTATGCCTACAAGCAGGCGATAGCTGGATCAGCAGCAAGTCAAGCGTCAATTGGACAACCTACCCCAGCAGCTTTGGCTTTGAAAATGGTTTTCGTGATGCCAATACCAGCTAGTTGGAGCAAAAGGAAGCGATGGGACGCACTTAATAAGGCACACATGACTAAACCTGACTTGGACAACCTCATCAAAGGCTGCACAGACGCATTGAACGGTGTTGTCTGGCAGGATGACAAGCAAATTGTTTCAGTAGAGGCGACTAAGGTTTATGGATTCGAGCCGCGGATTGAACTGTACGTTACTGAAATTTCCTAAAGGGGATGAGCCAATGGGAAAGCACAAGAAGCCTCCGATTCGAAATAATGCAAGGATCATTACGGTAAAAGAATCAGAACTTCACAAAGAAGCTGATAAGGCTGTGAAAACAGCGAAATGGTTGATAGAAACGGCTCTCAGAGAAGAGTTCGGGTTTGGTGAAGCGAGGATTCAGCGGTTACGAGCAAAAGTGGACGAGCTGTCTAGGCACAAAAGCTATGAGGCGTGGGTTGATTACACCATAACTCAGAAGGTACAACAAATCAGATGATCATTTCGGATAAGCCTTTCCGTGGCTGCCAAATAGCTCGTGAACATGACGATACACCCTGACATGCATATTAGGAAAAACAAAAGCAACGGAACCTTCATCAAGAGATAACTTGTCAGATGGCTGCTCAATCACAAAAGGTATCTCGATAGCTTGTAGAGTTTCTTTCAAATAACCAACATCAGACCAAGGCACTGAATAGTAAAACGACTTTTCCATACGAAACACTCCTTTTTCTCATCATATCGCACTAGGGAGGGAATCGCATGAATTTCGTTGAGCCAATACGTGACCCAGGAAAGATTGGGGATATGAAACGACTTCTTTTACAGCAATCGGACCGGAACTACTTTTTGTTCGTGATGGGTATCAACACAGGATTGCGAATCTCGGACCTGTTGCCTTTGAAAGTGCGGGATGTAAAAGGGAAAAGTCATCTACTGATCAACGAGAAGAAGACGAAGAAACGGAAGAAATTCAAGTTGAATGCGGATTTGAGGAAAGAAATCGCTGAGTATGTGGCAGGGAAGGATCTGGATGAGTATCTATTTGCTTCATCGAAACGGCCTAGGCCAATTACCCGGGTACGATCGTACCAAATCATAAACGGCACGGCTGTCAAATTGGGGCTAACTGAGATCGGCTGCCACACAATGCGGAAGACGTTCGGGTACTTCTTTTACAAACGCACCCGGGATATTGCAACCCTTCAATTAATTTTCAACCACAGTCATCCGCAAATTACGTTGAGGTACATCGGAATCAATCAAGACCTTATGGACGAAGCAGTAGATAGCTTCAGCTTATAGGGTACACAAACTCAAAAGGGTGGGTTGAGAAATGTATGATCACGACTTTGAAGTAGATGAAAATTTTCAGTTTAACACTAATATGAATGAGCTTCTTGAGCAGGAAGTGGCAAACCGATTGGCTGCCAAGATTAATAACTACGACGCCGTCATGAAACGCCACAGTGAGCTGGAAGAAAAATTGCGAAATCAGAATCAAAGAGTCCATGAATTGCAGAGGGATTTGGCAGACGCGGAAAAGACGTTCGTCAAACAAGGGGCGGATCAAACCAAACGGGAATTGTTGGGCGGCTTTATGCTGGGGGATAAAGTTTGGTTTGTCAAAAAGAACTACACCCGAACGCCATGCGAAACGTGCGCCGGAGACAAAAAGGTAGAGGTGACGAGCGTTGTAGTGGGTGGGACATTTCTAGTAGATTGCCCTACTTGCCGGGGATATGGATCTGAGTCACATTGCGACTATAGTGTGGCGCATGGAAAATTATCAGAAATTCACTTCACAACATGGGCAAACGGAAAATGCTTTGAGGGGAAATTTTACATCGAACCTACCAGCTATCGTTCAAATGATTCGGTACAGACTAATCACTCGCAATTGTTCCATTCGGAGGAAGAATGCCAACAAGCCGTCAATGACATTTTAAATTCGCCAACGGAATAGGCAAATTGATGGGAACACAAGCTCAATTTTGATAAATAGGGAGGAATTGAAGATGGAAAACAAATTGGTTTGCTGGGCAGGAAATGCAGAGGACAAGAACTTGCTTGTTAAATGCATCAAACAGCACTTGGATACTGGCTATTTGATCAAGGAAAGAAATCTGATGGAAACTGACAATGGATTCAGATTCCTGTTTGATGACGAGACCGGCAGCGAAATTAAAATTACCTTCAATCAGCTACAGAATAGCCTTTATATAAGTGTGGCCGGAAATTGTTCTTGGGATGTAGTAAGGCTCCATGACGAGATTCTTTCACTTCTCCCAGATCAGGAGGAATCCGCGGACGAATACCGCGAACGGCTGCGTAAGTGCAGTTACCCAGAGGAAGTGCTTGCAAAAATGACTGACGAAGATTGCGAAGGAGAATGTGATGCTATTGGGATTTCGCTGTAGAGGGCGATTCCCCAGACTTACCACAATGCTCATATATAAGTGAAACGGGAGGGTAACCATGGGCTATATGAAACACAACGCTATTGTTGTGACTGGAGCCAGGTATGAAGAAGAGGCGTTCCTTCTGGCACATAAAAAAGCAGTAGAACTGTTTGAAGAGTTGGTTTCACCAGTAATCAATAGTCATTGGAATGGAAACATGAGTTTCTTTATTGCTCCTGACGGTAGCAAAGAAGGCTGGGGAGAGTCGAATGAAGGTGACAGACTCAGAAAAGAGCTTTCTGACTACATTGATTCTCTAGCGTATGGTGATGGTTCCAACTCAGTAAAATTTGTGGATGTTAGCTATGACGAGGATCATGACGTTGAAGTCGAACGAACAAATCGGCCGATCGAGTGATTTATCACAATGCTCAGTAAGTAAAAACAGGAGGTGAAGGCGATGAGCTACCAGGTGAAAACGCTCGAACCAGCAGCAGAGTTTCTAAAAGCCTACACCGATCCAGCCGACGAAGGCTGCTGGTACATTGCCTACTCTGGCGGCAAGGACTCCACGGTGACGGCAGCTGAGATCATGAGGATGGTAATGGCTCTGCCACCCGAGAAAAGAAACCGGAAGATTCACATCGTCTCAGCTCAGACCACATTAGACCTGACTACTGATCCGACAAAGCAACGCGAGTTTGAACGGATGAGGAAGACAATCGAGAAGCACAACCTGCCGTTCGAAATCCACGAGGTGCAAGCTAGCTTGAAGAACAACCTGATGTTCCTGACTCTCGGCCTTGGGTATCCACTCCCAGCAAAGGGGCGGCTCTACTGCACTGATCGGATGAAACTGGAGCCGCAGAAGAAGTTCGAAGAGGAATACAGGCCAATCATGAAAATACTTGGAACCCGACGATCCGAGTCAGCTAAGCGCGCCGAGAGTGTAGACAAGCACCTTTCTACCAAGTATTTCAGCGAAGAAGTCGAGGAAAAGGGCAGAACTATCAAAACGTTCATGCCGATCGTGGAATTCACGGTAGAGGACGTCTGGGGTTATCTCGCTGAGAAGAAGACGCCATGGGGCGATGCGGAAGAGATCAGCCAGATATACAAGGATGCCACTGGTGAATGCGGATTGTCAAAGCGGAAGGCGGGCAAAGGGGAGACTGCAGAGGCGTGCGGCGCGCGATTTGGATGCGTTGTTTGCCCGGTGGTTACCATCGACAAGAGCACGAAGGAAACTGCAAAGAAAAAGCCGTGGTTTGAGCCATACGTTGAACTACGCGAGCTGATTATTTCAATGTACAAAGACCCGCGCAACCGTGCAGGACGGATGAGGAACGGCAAGGTTCTCTGCTATGGCGAAGGGACCTTCACGGTCAAGGCACGAATGCAGTTGTTTGAGGCAGTCATGGAAGCACAACGGATGAACGAGCGCATTGCAAAGATGTATGGCGCAGAGCCGCAGCCTCTGATCAGTGCAGAACTAGCAGAAGCAATCCAGCAACAGTGGATGGATGACTTACAGGAAAGACCTTGGTTAGAGGATGCAACTGAGCTTGGCATGTTCTACGAAGAGAGGATCAAGGGTAAGTCAGATAAATGGTTTCAGTTGACCTGGAATCATCTGTACGAAGGAGCTTAACAAAATGTGTAGGGAGATAAGGGGGATGGAATGTGAGTCTGTTTACAGGCTACGGCAGAACCAACCATATTGATTTCGGCGACTATGTTCATTATCCATACGGGATCAATAGAACACCGCACATTTTTAAGGTTGTAAAGAGTTTCAAATCAAATACCTATCAAGATGCACCATATATGTTTAGTTCTGAACCAAGAATCCATAAAGATGTTGTCCCTGTACTGAATATCATTCATTGCGGAATCGATGAAACCAAGGTGATAACCGTAAAGGAAAGCGACTGCATCAAGTTGGAAAGCAGTTTATCAAAATAGTTATTGAGGGAAGAGGGTGAACGGATATGCATAATTGCACATACTGCGAAGATGAAAAATTTATTGGGGATGGGAAGGCGCCATGCCCAGAATGCAACGAACAAATGACCGAGCAGCAGATCATTGAAACGCTGGCAACGAAGGTGATGGGGTGGAGTGAATTGGAAAGCATCTTCTACGAAGAAGCGAAGTCTTTCCCAGCGTTCTATCTCAGAGATACGGGTGGATGCGGTGTGGTGGAAAAGGAATCGAATCGGTACATCGACTACGACTGGAACCCACTTCAAAACATAGCCGATGCGTGGCAAGTGGTGGAGAAGTTTGGGAGCATGGAACAATTCGATATTCGCCGCATTAAGTTTATGGGACTAATACCCATAAAAATATACGACATTACACCGAAAGCAATCTGCGAGACTGCATTAAAGGCAGTTGCTTAACAAAACGGTAATTCAGGTAAGAGGGGTGTTCGGATGATCAGCGGATTTGGGGGTAAATGGAGTAAGTGGGACACATTTAGATTCGCGTTGCTGTTAATATTCGTAGCACCTTTCCTGTACTTGTTCGCACAGGGCAAGAAACTGGTCAAACGCTTGACACAACGGTGTGGAGGTCGATTCTAGCATGATGGGTATCGGTAATGAGATTGCAAAGGGGCTCTTAACGTGGTTGGCTATTTTATCCTCAGCGAACATTGCAATAGGAATATTTGTAGGGTGGTTAATCTGGGGGTGAGAGCGTGGGTCAATTAAAGCTGCTGCTCTGTCATACGGACGGGGAAACGACGTGGGGAAAGACATTCTGCCGGAAGGGTATCTATTACCCGATTGTTTCGGAGAATGAAAATTATTACTCAGTCACTACAGAACTCGCAGAGATGCACCCAATCACGAAAGAGCGATACCGGAAATGGTTCCAACTTGTAGAGGTTGAAAGGGCATATTACGAGCTCATGACTTAACTGAACACACGATTTGATAAATGGGGGAAGCTTATGTCTCTACGATGCAGCAAGTGCGGAACGGCAGTCAATTACTTCGCGCCATACGGGACAATAGTGTGGTGGGAATGCGGATGCGGGCAAAGCTGGAAAAAGGGCGATGAGAAAAAACCGCCAATCGGGATCATGCCTAGAAAATTTTGGGACGAGCAGAGGATACAAGATCTTGCCGCAGCGATGGGGAGATATATTGCAGCAAATCGTCCAGTTCCATCGGAATGGGTTGAAGAGTATAACGAACTGACCAAACGCTTGGCTTAACAATACAATCGATTTGATAAATGGGAGGAATGAACTTTGGAAGCTATTGCATGGTCGTCACTTTGTCCTGGGACATATTTCAATCACAACGGAGAGGTTATTGGAATGTCCCGAGCTCAAGAGCTAATCGCCAGCGGAAAACAACCAGTGCTCTACACTGTGTCAGATGAGTGGATTGCAGGAGCGTTGCTTGACGCGTCGCGGTCATTTGAAAATGGAGCAGAGGGATCAGATGTGTACACTGCTCCTGATCCTAACTCTAAGCGTGCGCTATACTTCCCACTCCCTTATTGCCCTAGTTGCGGAGTCAAATATATTGGACTGAAAAAACACTCTGGTAAGAATTATTGTTCAAGTCCAAATCATCACGGGAAAAGGATTGCACTCTCAGAGTGGCAGCATGAGCGCGTAGAGTTGGTATCATCCAGCTATGAGGACGGTGGACTTCGTAGTGGAGATATCGGCAAGGTGATTGATGTTAAATCAACGCACTTGCCTTCAGGACAGATTCAAGTTGACCTGCGTGTTGAATGGGAATCTGGAGCAAAGACTTGCTGGATCGGTGCTGAAGATTTTACCGAAGCATGATGGTCTATTAAACAAATCATTACGTTTGTATCCAGGGAGGGGAAGAGGTGGCAGCAGATCGATTAATTGTAACGGTTAAATCTGAATTCCGACTCTTTCGTCAACCACACAAGGTCGGGGACGTAATTCGCGTAAGGGAAATAGACCTGCTGGTTATCGGGATCGAGCGGTTTGAACTTTGGGGCTCCACATTAACAATTTGGTACACATGCCAAGACTTATCGCAAACAGATTTCATCTCCAAGAAAAATGCTTATAAACAGCCGCGCGAGTCAGTGTTTGAAGTAATCCTAAAGCATGACAGTGATCTTATAAAGTCCGTTGTGTTAGGTGTCACTCAATGGCACAAGGGACAGCTATACAAGCTGGTCGAGTACACTGATATTTCTCTAGTAGGAACGGACATTAGGATTTGCTGCATAGGCCGTCCAATTCATCCGGTAGATCGGAAAGAGGCAAAGGCGAAGCTGTTCTCAGATCGGCGGAAGAAGCTGCAACTTGAAATTTTGTAGTGACTTGTCAAAATCGACTCAAATTATTCCAAAAATTATTCCTGGGAGTGTTTTGAATGACGACTTACAACCTGTTGCTAGTGGAAGATCGTCTTTACATCCATATGGGGTGCGACGAACAAGACTCACTGTATCAATACGCATACGATGGGTTACCGAATCGCATCGAGATTGGGGAAGCAGAGATCGTCGGGACGGTGGATCTGACTCCGGAACAATTGAAGAAAATTCAGGATGAGTATGAAAACGGCGGCGAATGCGGCTGGTGCGGAGAAGTATCACGGAAGCTACGGTCGTCCCACATGTTCGACTTTGCTCCTGGACAAAAGATGTGCAAGAACTGCTGGAACCATGATCGTGGTGTTTACTTGGGAAGTTACGGGGAAGACATCGGGCCGTTTGATGAAAATGACGACAGCGTACAATGTGTTGTGTGCAGCCAGTTTGTTGAAGACTCGAAGATGCTTACAACGTATGACGGTAGTCCAGAGTGTGAAAATTGCGCTCAAGCAATGAGTGACATGGCACCGTAGAGGAGGGGAACGGGATGCAGATTGACGGTCAAGAGATTCCTGTTTACGACGACTTGGCGGACTTGTCCATCGAACAATTGCTGACCGAGACAAAACGACTTGGTCCGATCTACTCAAAACGGTTTGATTTGCAATTCGAGGAATACATGGCTATTAGAATTTATGTGGCCATCAGCATGATGATCGAGAACATTGAGCGCGGCGTAAATCGCTGGTATCGAATTGATAGTGGGAGGGAACGGGATGCAAGCAGGACGTGAGTTGGATGTGAAAGTTGCGGAGGCATTGGGGTTTCGGATATATGAAGATTTTCCGGTGTGTGCGATATACACCGGAGATACCCCAACATCGTTTCGAGTGTTCCGACCTTCGGTAGACTGGACAAGCATGGGTGTACTGGTGGAGGAAGCGAAGAAGAACGAGATTTACCTTGATTTTTCTCATACATTCAACGGCTGCTACTGCGGTTTCGCTGGAGTATTTAAAGACGGGGAGTATCAACTAGATCATAATACCCCAGCAGTAAAGGGTGCACCGCATGCTGTCTCCTTGGCTTACCTGATGGCTAAGGGAATCACTGCTTAACAAAAGAGAAATTGTGATGAATGGGGGAATTGGTCAAGTGAAGGATATCGAGAAGTTTGTGGAGGACGGCTTTCGTGAAGTGCAGGAAAAATCGAAAGCATTTGACGAGGAGTTTGCCAACACCTCAAAGCGAATCGAGGGCTTTAGGGAACAAATGAGAGACAAGAAAGGGCTGATACTGAACAAGGTAGCGGATAGCATGAAACCAGAAGATTTACGCGAAGGTGAAGTGTATCAGCACTACGGGCCAGGTGGACAGATTTTGACGAGAACAGTGCTCAAAATTGGAGAACCTGAAGAACGCATGTTGCGATACAAAAAACACGAGAACGGCGAAGAATCGCAAATTCCAATTAAGCATTTTTTGAAAATATTAAACCGTCATGGGGTAAAAGAGAAGTTGTGATGAGGTGATCGAGATGGATACTAATATCGTGATTTCAGATGTCGATGATTTGGCCGTTTTTCTCAAAAAGGTTCAGAATGAATTAGGGGTAGTTTTTGTAACAGGCATCAACAATGGAGCGAAAACTCAAAAGAAAGCTGCAACCAAGAAAAGTGATGAGCACTTTGTTGACAGCAGAAAGTTTCTTTTCGGAACGGACTTTTTGAAGGATGCGGATGTTAGACCATTTATCAAATACCAGCCAATTTACCTAGCCATATTTCCCAAAGAGCTCATTAAGGAAGAGTTTTTGAATCCTTCCGAGGAGCAGCGTGGATCGAATGAACGGTTGACACCTGAACCAATTCAGGAGTGGGTACGTCAGCAAACGGATTTACCTCCAGCAGAACGGGACGAGCTTGCAGAGGATTTGGAAAACTACTTCGTGCAGCGGCGTAATCGGATAGAACAAGAAAGAATGTGATGAGTCGGGGGTGTGGCGTTGATCGGAATGTCTGTAGCAATTGCATTATACATTGCGGTTGGATGGTTCTACTTTAAGATGCCCAAAGAATTTAAATGGTGGGAAAAGTTTCTGTTACGAGTGTTTTGGTTACCTGTCGTCCTATTCTTAGTGATTGTATTTCTCTGGTACAGATCAGATTGGATTGAGAGCATACTTCAGAAATTGCGATGAGGTGATGGACATTGGAAATATATGTTGCCTATTGTAGGTATCACTCTGATACAACCATTGTTTATGTAGGCATCGATCTGGACCGAGCAAAAAAAGAGGCCATGAAAAACGGAATTTTTGCTTATGAACACGGAGTCGAGGTCTGGAAAGACGGGGAATATGATCGGGATATTGAGATGGGGAGGGAGCCAAGTGACGATGCAAAGCATTCAGATACCTGAAAATGCAGTCCCAGTATCATTTGATGTAGCTATGCTAAAGTATCAACTCGGACATAAAGTTTTAGCTACGTCGTCAGACGGTGATACGGTGTATGCAGCTCAAACTTATGCTAAACATTGGGACAACCTTGAACAAAGCGATCGTGACTTCAAAGAGTTCAAGAAACACGGAAAGTGGTATTGGTTAATTTAACAAAATATTTCAGGAGTGAAGGTGTGGTGACAATGATGCCTGCTGGAATCCGAGACGATGGACAACACAAGACATTTGAAACGGGAGCAAAACGAGATCGAGCACCGGGAAAAGGCAGATATGACTTGCTCTCACCAATAGCGATGCAACGAATAGCAGTCCGGAGTGAACTTGGAGAAATCAAATACGGAGACGGACGCAATTGGGAAAAGGGAATGCCGATCAGTGAGTTTATGGATAGTGCATTGAGGCACATTTTTCAATACATGGCTGGCGATACTCAAGAGGATCATTTGGCTGCGGCAGCTTGGAACTTGAATTGCGCCATGCACCTTGAAGAAACGATGCCGCAAATGCAGAACATCCCTGCTCGGCAGGAACAATAGGGAGGGGATAGCTTGACTGTGATAGATAACTTTGGTCACACCTATAACGAACTGGTAGCAGAAATCAATATGTTGGAAGCCAGGATGAATGACCTACTCACAGAAAGGCGATTTCTTCTGAAGAGCATGAATTCAACAGCACCAAAAGGAATGGGCGCGGTTGACTATTCAAAAGATCGGGTGCAGTCGAACTTTGTTCCATATACTCTGGATCGGATTGTGGAACGGATGAATAAAATCGATACCATGATTCAACAGGTAGATGAGCAGCTCAAAGCAAAGCGCGAGACGTTGAGTAAACTGGACAGTATTTTGGCCCAAATGGACGGTCTTGAATACAAAGTCGCGTTTATGCGAGACAAGTTGAATATGAAATTGCACGAGATTGCTGATAAGTTGGGATATAGCTACGATCACATCCGGAGAGTATCCAGCAGAATTCAAAAGATGCCACATCGATGCCACATACAGCATAAAATTTCTAGTGTAAACTAGGTTATAGGTAGAGGTAAAGGTTGATTTTGTAACTGATATGAAACAAGGGATCGGGGATATCCTGGTCGAGTGAGGGGCCGTGCTTTCATGGTCCTTTCGCTTTTACAGAGCTTTCGCGTGGTTAAAGTATTCGCGTTACCTAGGGCGCGTCTTATCATAAGTTGCGGTACATATACTCAACCGAAAACCACGCACAACAAAATAAGAGAACGAACGACGAAGGAAAGCCGCTCAGAAATGGGCGGTTTTTATTTTTATGACGAAGGATGATGAAGATGAGGACAACAGAAGAGGTACAATTGCTATTGGATTATCTAAGAGAACTGAACAATCTATACAACTGTGGGTTCCGTGTGTCAAAGGAAATCAATAGATGTGTTAAGGAGATTGAAAAGGGGCTTGTAATACAACGTTGGGATAAAGCGAAGGAGTATCGGGTTGCTGCGGGAACCAGCATTTTTACGGAACCAGGGGATGGTAGCAAGCTATCTATAGATGAAAATTCTAAGATGATCGTGATTCCAGAATGAATGGAATGGACTGAAAGTAAAAATGGGTTGATGAGCGATGAGCAAAAGGCAACCAAGATGCAACAAGAAACAACGAGAACTTAGACGAGCAGCGCATGCTTCTATTTGGCAAGATGGATGGGATAGTGGCTATGAAATGGGTTTGCGCATAGGCAGGATGCAAGCAAGCATGGCAGATAACCCTGTTGCAGAGATTCCTGATCATCGCAAATTAGAAATGGAATGGATGAACGATTGGGCAGATAATGAAGTCAAACGATTTTTCGACAACAATCCATCGGAACGCGTTATCACGCCTTAAAGGGAGAGATTCATATATGGAGTTGATAATTGCAGCGATATCAACAATATTTCACGGGATTGTTTCGTTGGCTTTTGGTAGTCGTGTATCATATCTGGATTTTGTGCATACCCTCTATTTGTCCTGGATTGTAGGCATATTGTATTGCGCAAAACAGAAAGGTTGATATGTGGCCATTTAAAACGAAACAAGGAAAAGTTCCGGAGAAAACTCCAAAGGAAACATGTCGGCAATGTATGTTTTTCAGAGAATATATAACCCCTACAAAACTCTTGCCAGATAAGACGGTGATTCACGGAGAAGTTGACCGCTGGGAATGCGTCAGGGGAACCTTTGTTTTGAACGATCTAATTCCATGTGAACTGTTCGAGTATAACGGGCGTTGGGAGAAACGGATTTCGTTGCCACATACAAAACCTCCTCCGCCAAAATCGGTCTCAAGTGTACAAAGGCCAAAAGCTTGAACGAGTGTTAGATAAATAAAACAAATGGCGGTGGTGAATATGTAATGGCTAGAGCAAGAGACCCAAACCGAGACAAAGCATTCGAGATATGGAAACAAGCCAATGGGGATATCAAGCTAAAGGATATAGCTGACCAACTCGGCTTATCTGAAGGTACTGTCCGGGGATGGAAGAACAAGGATAAATGGGAGAAACAAAACAATGGGTCATCAGATCATCATGCGCAAACCCCTTCAATAGAAGTTGATGAACTGTATGATCAGGCTGTCAGTATTGTAGTAGAAGCACAAATGGCTTCTGCAAGCCTCCTACAGCGGCGCTTACGCATTGGATACACACGCGCAGCGAGGCTTATTGATCAGATGGAACTCAAGGGTGTTGTAGGGTCCTATGAGAATAACGAGCCTCGCAAGGTGTGGACAAAAAAAGAAACAGCACAACAGGTAACGAAGGTAGATACTGCTCCAAAATCAACGGAACGCTCCAATCAATCGGAACGGAACGCTCCAAATGTTACGGAACGCTCCAAACAGGTAATAGAACGAACCGATCCTCTACCAGAAGAAGATAACGAAGATGGGTCTCTGACTGAAAAGCAGAGGCTTTTTGTTTTGGAGTACCTTCGAGACTTCAACGCTACTCGTGCTGCAATGGCTGTCGGTTATAGCAAGAAAACGGCACATGTAATCGGTTGGGAAAACCTTAGAAAACCTAACATTCAAGCAGAAATCAGACGCCAGAAAGAAGCCAGAGTTGATGATCTTGGTATTGGAGTGCAGCGAGTCGTTGCTGAGTACATGAAAATTGCGTTCACTGACATTACGGACTTGCTTGAATTTGGACAAAAAGAAGAGCAAGTGTTGAATGAAGAAGGTAAGCCTATCCCCGATCCAATCACAGGTGATCCGCTAACATACAAGCGCAACTTCGTTTCCTTCAAGAACAGTGATGAGATTGACGGAACTGTAGTTGGAGAAGTCAAACAAGGTAAAGACGGCGTATCAATCAAGCTTCATGACAAGATGAAGGCTTTGGAGAAGCTTGAAAAGTACCTGGACTTCATGACTGAAGAACAGCGCTTGAAGGTGGAAAAACTCAGGGCCGAGGTCAAGGTATTGGAAACAAAAGAAGACGCCGAAACAACCAGTGGACTGAATCAATTGGTTGAAGCGATTACCGATAGTATTAGTAAGATAGGTGGACGCGAATGAAATTCGAAGTATTTGGCGAAAAGATGCTGCGTTTCATCCTAAATCCGATTGAGCAAGATGCTCGTATCAATATTCTAGAAGGCGCTGTTCGTAGTGGCAAAACAGTCGGGATGATTCCTAAATGGCTGAATTACCTTCTGAGTGGACCTCCTGGATTATTGGTCATCACGGGGGTATCGAAGGAAACGATTTATGACAACGTGCTACGGGATCTGTTTGACACGGTAGGCGATCATAATTTCCGATATAATCAACAGAATGGTCTGATTCGCTTGTTTGGTAGGGATATTAAAGTCATCGGTGCCAAGGATGAAGGGTCAGAGAAATACCTGCGCGGTAAGACGTTGGCAGGGGCTTATTGTGACGAGTTAACCCTGATGCCAGAGAAGTTCTTCAAGCAACTCCTAAACCGTCTCTCTGTCAAAGGCGCGAAGCTGTACGCTACAACAAACCCAGACAGTCCTTATCATTACCTTTATACCGAATACATCACAGACAAAGAAAAGCTCGATAGTGGCATGGTGAAGGTTTATCACTTCAATTTGGATGATAACCCGAACCTGGATGATGAGTATAAATCTTTCATCCGCAATGCCTATTCGGGCTTTTGGTATTTGCGAATGATCGAAGGGAAATGGGTTGTTGCACAGGGTGCAATCTACGACATGTGGGACAAAGAGTTGAACACTTTCGATGATGAGGACCTGCCACCGGGATTTAAGAGTCAGGCGCAACGCTACATTTCGATAGACTTTGGTACACAGAACGCTACAGTCTACCTTGATTGCTGGGATGATGGAGATACAGTCTGGGTACTAGATGAATATTTTTACGATGGACGAAAGGAAGGCAAGCAAAAAGAGAACTCGGAATACGCTGACGACTTCCAAAAGTTCATCGGTGAAGAGTATCCGCGCTTCGTGATCATAGACCCTTCGGCAGCCAGCTTCAAAACAACGTTACGTAATCGCGGTTATCGCTTGAAAGATGCGGAAAATGAAGTGCTCGAGGGAATTCGAATGGTATCCACTCTGATGGCTCAACGAAAATTGCGCGTGCATCGCAAAAAATGCCCAAACTTCCTAAATGAGGTTGGTGGTTATGTATGGGATGAGAAAGCAGCTTTGCGTGGTGTTGAACAACCAGTAAAGCAAAACGACCATTGCATGGACAGCATTCGCTATATGATTCGTACCATCGTAAACCCACGAAGAATGTTGCGATAAGAAGGTTCAACTTTGTATACTTATGCATTTGTACCTTCGGAAATAATTAGTGTCAGCATGCCAGAAACCGCGGCATTAAGCGATTTGCATAAATGATGTATAAATGAGAAAAAGGAAGATAACCAAGAAGTCTGTCGCATCAAGGCTTTTTTGTTTTGTGCTGAGTCCGATAGGGACTATTATGTAAACCGGATATGCATAACGTATTCATTCACACAGTTTGAGAGAAAGGAGGGAAATCATTGAGTAGACGCAAGGGAAATCGGAAGCCCAGAAACGTGGCAACGGATGCTAAACAGACTCCAAAGAAGATTGAACCTAAGCAACCTAAAGGGCTGACGACAGACGCATTTCAGAACGTCCTAGCGCGAATGGGATTCGGCACGCCTAATTTGCTTGAAGGTACTGAATATCCGATCACACGACTTTCGCAAGATTACCAACTGATGAATAGTTTGTATCGAAGCCATTGGATTGTGCGTAAGATCATCGACACGATACCTGAGGACATGACAAGGAACTGGATCAGTATTACAACTCAGTTGCCGCCTGATGAAATCAGAAAACTGGACAAGTTATGGCGTGTGAGAAGGATTCGACAAAAGATCCTTCAGGGACTAAAGTGGGGCCGACTGTATGGTGGTGCTGCTGGACTTATCATGATCGAGGGACACGAAGACATCCTACATGAACCATTGGACTACGATACGATAATGCCTGGTTCTTTAAAAGGCTTGATGATCGTTGATCGATGGTCGGGTATCTATCCCAATCCTGAATTAGTCGATGACTTAGATGATCCAGAGTTTGGATTGCCTGAATCGTATCAATTGACTCTTGACGAAGGTCAGACCTTACGTGTTCACCATAGCAGGATAATCCGATTTGTGGGTCGTGAGTTGCCATATTGGGAGAAGCTTGCTGAGGTATATTGGGGAGCATCTGAGGTTGAGGTAGTATTTGACGAGTTGAAAAAGCGAGACAACACATCATGGAACATTGCGCAGCTTATTTTCTTAGCGAATCTTCGTGTGCTGAAAATGGGTGACATGGACCAATTATTAGCTATCGGAGACGAGCGATCGCAGAAAGAGCTTTACAATACCGTTCAAGCTCAAAACTGGCTCATGTCCAATATGGGCATATATATGCTAGGTAAAAATGACGGGTTTGAAACCCATCAATATTCTTTCTCTGGCCTCAACGACATCTATGAGAGCTTCATGTTGGACGTCTCTGGATCCTGTCAGATTCCCGTTACCAAACTATTTGGTCGAGCTCCTGCCGGAATGAATGCAACGGGTGAGTCTGACATGTTGAACTATTACGAGGTGGTTCAACAGCAACAGGAGTCCACGTTAGGACCAATCATCGACAAACTCCTGCCTATTATGTGTATGTCCGAATTTGGAGCGATACCTGACGATATTGACTACGTGTTCAGCCCAATCCGTACGCCAGACGACAAGGAAATTGCGGAGCTCGCTGACAAGAAAACAAAGTCGATCATTGAGACGTACAATGCTGGACTTATCAGCCAGAAGATCGCCATGAAAGAGCTAAAACAGATGTCCGAGACAATTGGCATGTTTAGCAATATCACAGACAAAGACATCGAGGACGCAGATGAAAGCACTCATCAGGGCGAGTTGGGATTTGGTGGTGATTTAGACTATGGCGGATTTATGGGCTCCGAAACGCCGTATAGAACAAGCCTACCGACGAGCGATTCAACGGGCGTTAGTAAGTTTAGGCGAGTCCTTAACGGGATTAGAAGACGCCTCGGAAATTCTTAGGCGGATCAGGGATTACGTAAATACTCCTGGGTTCATCGAGTATGCCGAAGCAGAAGCATTGAAAATGGTTACTCACCTCTTTAGTGATGCAGGCCGAACATGGAGACAAGCTGCTAAACACAATAGCCATGGTCGAACAATCTATGAGGCTTTGCTTAGAGAGATGAACGGTCCGATTGGTATAGCTGTTCATTTTCAGGTTCAACGGAATGCTGAAATCATCCGTTCCTTGCCAATCACCTTAGCTAATCAGGTTAATGAGCATGTTCTTAGGGAAGTTCTGAAGGGAACGCGTGCTGACGAGATTGCCAAACAGATCAAGACGTATTTTCCCGAAGCAACTAAGGCTAAAGCAAACCTAATCGCTCGTACAGAAGTCAGCAAGACCTCTACAGCACTTACACAAGCTCGTGCCGAATCGGTAGGGGCTAATTGGTATGTTTGGCGGACGAGCGAAGATTCACGGGTTCGTGGCTCTCACAAGATCATGGATGGAGTACTGGTTAAATGGAATGCTCCCCCGTCTCCTGAGAAACTCGACGGACAAACTCGTACCTTTGGCAATTACAACGCTGGTGAAATCTTCAACTGTAGGTGCTATCCAGAACCTGTTATTGATTTGAGCTTGGTGAGTTGGCCAGCAAAGGTGTACTACAACGGAAGCATCCATCGAATGACACGCAAACAGTTTGAAAGAATCATGTAGGAGGGTGGTACGCCATGAGCGATCCGTCAGAATGGGATAAATTCGAAGCGCAAGTGACAGCATTGCTTTCGAAATGGCGGACAATAAATGAGGCGCATCCCGGCTATCCTGGGCGATGCATTGGAGTCTGCGTAGTGGAAATAAACGAAATTGATGTTGTAGTTAAAAGGCGAGAGCAAATCGAAAAGACCATGTGAGGTGATGATGGTGATTACAATTATCGACACCAAAAAAGTCGCCATTGAAGTGATGAACGTTATTAGCAAAAGTGGCGCAAGTATTAACGCTGCTGAATTGATACTTGATCAGGCGAGAAAATTCATTATGGCGCAACAAGTAGCTTGCGTAAATACTCCCGAAGAAACAATGGATTCTAGTTCAGAATCGAAAGCAGTATGAAAAAATCGCGTAAGGACTTCGGGGGAAATCCTAAACGGAGTGTAAAGACTTATACAATCTTATGCATACGCCGTTTACCATAATGCAGGTTATCGGACGCAACGATAACACAAAAACGTTGATATGACGGCGTTTTTTTAGTGGTGTATTTTTATCGGTTATTCATCGTTTATGCAAACGTTGATATAGCGCGGTTTTAAGAGATTTTTATCAGGATTATTTCCCGTCGATAACGAACATTTATACATCGTTTATGCAAATTAGGAGCCTTGAGAAAGCTTCTTTTTTTATTGCCTGAAAGGAGGTGAAAAACCTTGATAAATTTTACGAAAACAATAGATAGCGTGGAACAAACATTTGAATCTGCGTCCATTCTGCAAGTAATTACAGGAAATGAACAACAAAGTCAGACTTCAAGCAATAACAATTCAGAAGACACTTCAAAACGAGGTGTTGAGTCGTGAGAGCTTATTACGGATCGCGTTTTAGTCCAAACATGACAGAAACTCCAGAGGGTTTCCTGATCTGCCATAACGTGCCGATCGCACGTACTGGATGGTACGAATACCTAGGTGAAGAGGTTGGAGCTGACGACCAAAAAGGAATGATTGTGAAGGTGTATCGCAGCCCTGATGAGGTGTTCAGTTCGACATCTATTGCCAGCTTTGAAGGAAAGGTCCTCACTGACGATCATCCAGCTGAAGCTGTGGCACCAGATAACGCCACTCGTTATGCAAAAGGTGTTGTACAAAACGTCCGGCAGGGTTCTGGGGAAAACAGTGATCTACTGTTAGCTGATCTAGTCGTTTACGATCAAACCTTGATCAATGAAATCCAAGATGGCAAGCGAGAGGTTTCCTGTGGCTATGATTGTGTCTATTTAGCTGCTGAGGACGGTACATATCATCAGCAGCAAATACGCGGTAACCACGTCGCTGTCGTGAAACACGGGAGAGCTGGAGACCGTGTTGCAATAAAAGATTCCCAATCCCAATCGCTTGAAAATAATTCAAATCCGAAAGGAGATACAGGCATGAAGAAAAGACTCGCATTACCAAAGAAGCAATCACGTGTAACTGACTTTCTAGCTGCAATTGGCTTGAAAGCATTCGCAACTGATGCAGAACCTGAAGAAATCAAAGAGGCGGTGGACGCGCTCGTAGAAGAGAGAGGTGCAGAAGACAACGACCCAGGGGAAACAACTAGTGAGTCAGTAGCTGATAACCAGGACCCCGCTGTTACTGCACTAGCTGATCAAGTTGCCAAGCTGACGGAGCTCGTCACTGGTCTTGTCCAAAACAATGCAAGCAAAGACGAAAAACCAGAGGATGCAATCGACCAAGCTATTGCTGCGATCGAAAAGGAAAATGGCTCTGATGCTACTGACGACGAAGAGGAAAGCCACACGATTCCTGTTGAGCATATGGACGAAGACGGACCAGTGTCCAATCCAGAAGACCGACCAAAAAGCGCATTGACTGGCGATAATGCCTATAAAATTGAGGCTTTGAAGGCGATTAAACCAGTTATCGCAGCTATCACCGATCCGGCGGAAAGAAAAAGAGCTGCTGACGCGGCGATTGCAAGCATCAAAGGTAAACCAACAAAGAATACTTATGCCGCAATCAAACCGAAGAAAACGGCCGTAGACAATAAACCAACAGTTGATCTTGCACAACTTGGTCGTGAAATCGCAAAGAAATACAACCCACATTACATGGATCGCTCCTAGAAAGAGCGAAAGAAAGGATGAATAACTGATGCCAGGTAAAGTAATTGGAAAATCTCTCAATCTTGGTTATCCCGGCAGTGTTTCTAGAAGTGTTGACGCTATCATCACGAGCCGAATGGTCAAGGAAACAGATACTAAAGACATCAATTTTGGGGAAGCCGTGGTCTTGAACAGCGACAATACCTACTCCAAGTTCGATGCTGATGGAACTGCTGCTAAATTCGCTGGTGTAGCAGTACGAGAAGTCAAACAAACTACGGACTATTTTTCTTCTCAAGCTTCCTATAAACCAGGTCAACCGTGTGACATTATCGAACGTGGATCTGTGACTGTTGTGTGCAACGCAGGTACTCCAACGGCAGGTGGCGATGTCTATGTCCGAATCGCAGCCAACGCTGCTATTCCAACTGGTGTAGTTGGTGGATTTGAAGCAGCTGCTGACGGGACAAACACCGTCAAGTTGGTAGGAGTTAAATGGAAAACAGGTAAAATTGACCCGAACAAGGTCGCTGAGATCACAATTCTGTCGCGGAACAATCCGTAAGGGGGATGAAATTAAATGACTACACCTAAAGCACCTATGGCAAGAAAAGTACACACAATTGATGGCCTTGCGCCATCTTTAATGACAAATGACGCTGCTATTGGCACAGGGATGGCATTTCTGGTCGGCGAGTTAGAAAAACGCGATCCACGCCTTTTGGAACCGCTTAGCAGCGTTACGTGGATGCGCGATATCGTATCCAGAACTGGTGGTGGTTGGGTGGATTTCACTTCCAACCAATTCGTTGATTACGCAACAACAGGAGGAAACGATGACGGCATTATCGGCGGGGAAACCAACGATATTCCAGTCATGCAGGCTAACGCGACCAAGGACGTTTACAAAGTTTTCAACTTTGCGAACATCCTGAAGGTTCCCTTCGTTGATCAACAGAAGTTGCAGAATATCGGACGTAGCCTAGATGATATCTTAGACAAGGGTATCCGCCTGAATTACAACAAATCTATTGATAACATCGTGTATACAGGTGTTCCTCGTGCTGGAGTATACGGTCTGGTGAACAGCCCAGATATTACAGCGGCAGCCGTGGCTAATGGCGTGTCAGGTCAATCTAAATGGAATCAGAAAACACCTGATGAAATTCTGTCGGATGTAAATTCAATCATAACGGCAACATGGGCAGCCTCAGAGTACGATTTAACAGGTATGGCGAACCACATCCTGATTCCGCCACAGCAATACGCATACATCGTTGGTACAAAAGTAAGCGAGGCTGGTAACGTATCCATCTTGCAGTTCCTGTTAGATAACAACATCGGCAAAAATCAAGGAATCGAACTTACGATTGCTCCGTCTCGCTGGTGCGCTGGAGCAGGTACAGGTGGAACTGATCGCATGGTCGCTTATGTCAACGATGAAGACCGCGTGAATTTCGACCTTACAGTCCCACTAAGCCGTGTAATGACACAAACACAAGTTACAGAAATGGCTTATCTAACCGCTTACGCTGCTCAGATTGGACAAGTTAAATTCTTGTATACTCAATGCGCTCGCTACGGCGACGGGATTTAAGGAGGACAAACAATATGCTTATCTTTTCGAAAAAGGCTTTTCAATTTGACCATCCAGCAGGCCAAGAGCCTGCTGTCGTGGTACGTGCTCATGACTTTACTGAGGTACCAGATTGGGTAAAGAAATCCTCCATGTTCAAACTCGCAAGCCAAACAAGTGACGTTACAGTGACAGAAAGCAAGCAGTCTGTAAAAGATGCAGAAGCTGGCACCAGAGCAAGGAGTGCAGCGGAGAGAAAAGCCGAAGAACAGGCCCAAAAAGAAGCAGAATCGAATACAACTGCTGAGACTGAACAATCACAATCTGAACAACAAAAATAAAGTAGGTGAGCCCATATGTCGATCGCAAATGATGGCAATATGAGTGCTGCTGGAATCATCGGGATTGCTTCCAATGTAAGAACCGGGACCAATCCCCCGTTTACTTATAATGACTTTACCACCATGTATCCTCAGTTCGGGCCAGATGCAAACGGGAAAACAGTTATTCCCCAAGAGATTGTGCAAATGTACATTGATCTAGCCAATGCTTGTATCCTGGAAGCGCGATGGAATGCATACTGGAAAGTCGCTATGGGGTGGTTTATCGCCCATTTCCTCACTCTCTATGCACAGGGTACAGCCGACCCGAATAGTGGGGCTGCGGGTGTATTAAAAGCCGGAGAATCAAGAGGATTGATCACTTCTAAATCTGTTGGAGATGTCTCTGTAAGTAGAGACTATTCATTCCTCGCAAATGATCTAGATGGTTGGGCAGCGTGGAAACTTACTACCTTTGGTCAGCAGCTTGCGACAATTGGGAAAATAGTCGGAAAAGGCGGCATGTATGTGTATTGAGGTGATACATCATGTTTAGTGCGTTCTCCCAAGTGACGACTGGCATTGATAAAACCAATGAGATCAAGAAAGCTTTAGACGAGTTGGCGAAAAAGCAAGTATATGTAGGGATTCCTGAAGGTTCAGAGAGACCTGAAGAACACGGGGAACCAATCACAAATGCTCAGTTGCTCTATATCCATTCCCATGGCATTCGACAGAGAGTTATGCGGGAGGAAATGAACCCTGCTGTGGAAAGTGGCGAGATGTCATATAGCAAGGCGTATCAATTATGGATACAGACTCATGGTTCCCCACTTTGGCAATCTCCTCCACGTCCAGTTCTTGAGCCAGCTATCGAGCATAACAAGGACGCCATCGCTGGACAGTTGAGAAATGTGTTGCAAACTGCTCTGAATGGACAGGACCCACAACCGGAATTGGTGAAGGCCGGGTTAATGGGCCAAAACTTCGCTCGAGATTGGTTCACTAATCCCGTAAATGGTTGGGAGCCAAATGCACCATCAACAATCAAGAAAAAAGGCAGCGATAGACCTTTGATAAACGAGGGAGAAATGCGTAAAGCCATTACCTTCGTTATTAAGGAGGGATAGTGTGCTCAACGTCAGTGAAGTCATTACTGACCCTGATTTTGCCCAGACGTTCATCGTCCATCGCAAGTCTAACGAATGGATCGCTGGACGTCCTGAAGAAACTGAAACAATCATCACAATGTTGGGCGTAATCACCGTGGCAGATGCAAAAACTTTGGAGCAATTACCAGAGGGTGACCGCGCAACCGGTATGATGAGTTTTTACGCAACTGTCTCCATCAATACCACCAACGAAGAAGGTACATCTGATCAAATCGAATGGCGTGGGGACAGGTACAGGGTGAAAAAAGTATTCCCTTATGGTGATTATGGCTATTGGAAAGCTGTTGCCGAACGAATGGCTGGTGATTAAATGGCAGACAGTGTACTTCAACTCTCAGATATCGAGAACATCTTCTGGAATTGCACAATTCAAAACCTTGGACTCGATCCAACAGCTAAAGAAAGTCAAAAACGAATCCGCATAGGATACCCGACAGAAGGTGCGCCTGCTTGGAAACGCACGGATAATGTCGGGTTTATTCTTGTGACGCTAGCTGATGATCCGATCGTACAACAAGCAGAAATCTCATACACCAAAGCAACCGAAACAACCGCGACACGATCAGCAAGTTATACACGAGTAATTCAAGTGTCGTGGACCTTCTATGGTCCAAGTAGCTTTGACGATGCTGATAGAATTCGCAACAGCTTGCATTTGAAGCCCGAAACGTTCGCGCCGTTGGCGTTAGTAACAAACGTTTCCGCACCATTTCGCTTGCCTGAACTGTTTGCGGGACAATGGTGGGAACGCACGAACTTTACCGCGCAATTTAATGAAAAAGTCGTCCGTTCGACGGAAGTTAACTACATTCAGTCTGCGGATATTCAAGTCATACCTAACAAGTGAGGTGGTTAACCTTGGCACAATCTCTTGATGATATCGTAAGAGTCAACGTGACCGTGTCTCCTACTGCGCAGAGTGCCGGAACATTTAATATTGGGCTGATTGTCGGAACATCCTCAGTCATTTCGGCAACTGACCGCGTAAAAATCTATTCAAGTGTTGCAGATATGAAGTCAGGTGGATGGACAGGAACAGAACCGGAATATGCGGCTGCAACACTCTATTTCAGCCAAAACCCTACTCCATCAAAAGTGGTAATCGGTCGATGGGATGAAACTGGCAGCGAGACGGCTGTTGAGGCTGTAGATGCATGCCGCGCTGCAAATAACGACTGGTACGCATGTTATGTAGTAGATGCAGTAAAAGCAGAGATTACAGCGGTAGCTGCTGCTGTAGAAGCAATGAAACCAGAGTCTGTGTATTTTTACACAACAACAGATGCCGATGTTGCAAGCGGAACAGCAGGAAACATCATGGAAACCCTTAAAAGTGCGAGCTACAAACGTACCTTTGGCATTTACAGCAAAACTGCTCATGCAGGAGCTGCCGCCATGGGAGAAGCAATGGGGCTGAATACTGGTGGAGCTAACTCATCATTCACCTTGGCTTATAAAACGCTGGTAGGAGTTGCTCCAGAAGCTCTGAGCACTACGCAAGTCAATTACATCTTGGGCGTAAACGGAAACGTCTTTACGACGTATGGACCAAGTTATCAACTGCTGGTGCAAGGCACGATGGCAGATGGAACACACTTCGATGAAGTGCTGAACTTGGACATGCTGACTGCTGAAATCCAAATCGGAGCTACAAACGCATTGGTGCAAGCTGGAAAGATTCCTCAAACAGAAGACGGACTTTCGCTCTTTATCAGCGCTATTGAGGATCAATGCGAGAAATCAGTAACTCGTGGCGCGTTAGCTCCTGGTGTTTGGAACGCAAACCCTGTCTTGACATTGCAAAAAGGCGACGTCTTGACCAAGGGTTATTTGGTGTTGGCAGAAAGCATCGCAAGCCAATCCCAGGCAGATCGTGAAGCAAGGAAAGCTCCACTTATTTATGTGCCAGTTAAATTGGCCGGAGCAATTGAGCATGCAGTTATCGGCGTTATAGTAAATCGATAGGAAGGAGGAATAGAGTATGTCCTACTCAACTTATAGCTTTGCAGATGTATCCATGGTCATTTCTCACCCGTCTATGGGGCAATATGTGGCAACTGGCAACGGTTTGGGGAGCATTTCAACATCGATGACAACGGACAGATCCTCTCACGATGTAGCTGCGGATGGGTCGATTATGGTATCCAAAATCATGGGTCGAAACGGAACGCACGCTATTTCCGTTCAGCAAACATCCGAACTAAATAAATGGCTATTGAAACTGTACAACTACCTGGAGCAAGCCCCTACGAATCAGTGGGCACAAGTCAAAATCACGATTCGTTCACCCGCAATGCAGGATATGATTCGCTCCACAGGTGTTTCGTTCCAAAAGCTTCCTGACCGACCATATCAATCTCAAGGACAACAGGTAACATGGAACTTGATGGCTGCGGATGTTGACATGACAGTTTCTTAATAATGGGCCAAGTCATGGCCCTTTTTAATTTGAGGAGGAATTGATATGCAAATTAAACATAAAGACGTGCAAATCGGAGAACGTACTTTCCGGATCAAAAAGTTCCCCGCCAGAACAGGATCATTTGTATTGATCAAAGTAACAAAAATTCTCGCGCCTCTCTTCGCTGGGATCAAGATGAACAACGCTAAATCTCTAGAGGGCGTTAACGTTGACGACATCAATATTTCTGGTGCGATCGAACAACTATCCAATATCTCTGAGCAAGATTTCAACTATCTGCAAGAACAGGCGTTAAAGGTATGCTTTGAACTACTACCAGCTGGACCAGCGCCTGTCATGAACGAAAATGGAATGTTTGGCGTCCAGGACATGGAGGATGACACAGCAACGGTCATGGCTTTGATGGTACATGCCTTGGCGTTCAATGTGACAAGTTTTTTTCAAGGAAGCGGTTTACAGGGGCTGGTGGCGGGATTGGTTTCGAACCAGCGAGGCTAATTAATGTTGACGAATTTGCATATGCACCAGTCATGGCAAAGATATGGAACCACCGGGACTTGATTGAGGATGTATTTGATATTGACGACTTGTTGGACGCTCACGAAATGATGGAAGTGGAAGCTGAGAATTCAAGAAGGGCGAAAGCAGCTGCCGAATTGCAAGGAGGTGGGATGTTGCCGTGATCAATGTAATTAAGGAATATCTAGTCTCATTAGGAATGTCTGTAGATCAAAAGTCTTTTGATCAAGCTGACAAAGCAATTGAAACTTTAGAAGAAGGCGTAAAGAGTTTTGCAAGTTCTACGGTCAAAAGCTTTGCTGTTGCAGGAACGGCAATAGCCACCACGATAGCAACTGCTAATGTCGCTATTGCAAAATTTCTTGGCAATTTGGCGCAAGCTGACTTGGAGAACGAAAAGTTTGCTACACGGATGTGGATTTCAAAGGACGCTGCTGCATCGCTGAATAACACTTTGAAAGCCATGAACGCAAC
Organism: Brevibacillus sp. HB1.4B; assembly: GCF_013284285.1. Classification (NCBI taxonomy): domain Bacteria; kingdom Bacillati; phylum Bacillota; class Bacilli; order Caryophanales; family Paenibacillaceae; genus Brevibacillus; species Brevibacillus sp. HB1.4B. The sequence continues at coordinate 19,336 of NZ_JABSUT010000020.1, read as the reverse complement.
GATTGAGGACCTTTACCTCAGTCCAGAATTGCTTCGAAACTTCCAGCAATTGCGAGCTACAATCAACGAAATGAAGCCGCCTCCTGAATTTCAGAACCAAATGAAGACGATCCGATCCATTAAATTCGAATTCCAACGGATGCGCTTGGAAGCTACATATGGGCTTCAATGGATTGGATTTTACCTGTTTAAGTATCTTGAGGGACCGATTAAGAACATCAAAAAAGGGTTCGGCGGATTAAATAATGCGATCATAAAGAGCATGCCGAAATGGACCAAAGATATTGCGCAATTCCTAAGCTGGTTTGTCCGATTAGGGATTGCAATGACCAAAGCCGGAAGAGATATTCTACGGCTTTTTATGATGCTGGGGGAACAAGTTCCTACATCGATTAAAGTGATTACTACAGCTCTGTTAGGGCTGTTTATCGCAATTAAAGCACCATTCATCGGAATCAGCTTATTAATCACAGGCATACTCCTGTTGCTTGATGATTTCTATACGTATGTTGAGGGCGGAAACAGTGCGTTTGGTCCTCTGTGGAAGAAAATAATCGACTTCTACAAGATGCTAAAGGATACGGGTGTAATCGACCGATTTGGACGCGCTTTCGATCAGGTAATGCAAACCATTGACCGATGGATAAAACGTGCCGCGGAGGGCATAGGATCGTTTATCCAGCGACTTAATGAACGAGGCTATCTTGAGTCGTTGCAAAGGTCGTTTGAGTCTGCATTCGATTTGATCTACAAGATTGTAAAAGGATTTGCAGATTGGGTATTTGCTTTCTTTGATGAGTTGAATAATGATGGAATCCTGTCTGGATTGCTCGAGTCGGTACTTGATTTGAGTCAGGTAATTATCGAAACGATTGGTTGGGTAGCTGACCTGGTTTCTCAATTCCTTGAATTAGATGAAGTTCAAGTTATCTTAGAAGGACTCAGCAATTTTATTTCTGGGACGTTGAGGTTTGCGCTCGAAGGAATCAAAAACACCCTTGATTCTGTTGTAGCTACTCTAAGACTCGCGAAAGCATGGGTATCTGGTGATGATGTGGGAATTGATAAGGCGTTAGGGGATTTTGTCGAATTGAAAAAGCGACAAGATTCCTTTGCAGATCACTATGGCGGAAAGGTCAAGGACTTTTTCAACTTCATGGTTGCTGATGATAAAGCGCCTAATCCATTTTTGAGCAATACAACCACCGCGGGGGCAGACAAGCAAAACGATAAATTAAACGCTAGTATTAACAACCTACCAAGGGGATTGGAACCTGCTTTTAAGAAGGCTCTAAACGAATCCGAGTTTATTAAAGGGCTCAAGAGTTACAATCTCGACCTAAAGAATGGTCTAACACTACTGGCTGGAGCAATCAATCCAGAGGTGTTCGAGCGTTACCAGGCGCTTTCTACTGGAACGTATGCTGGCAACTATATGTACTCAACAAACTCAAATCAGACCATTATTCAAAATGAAAATAAACCAGTATTCCATATTACCAGTACTGATCCAAAATCAGCAGCTCAGGAGGCTAATCAACAATGGTCTCAATGGTCGGGCTTGAATATCCGCAATATGAAATCAATCTTTGGATAAGGGAGGAAGAGCAATGAATCCCCTATTAGATTTGAGCAGCAAACCAATCGCCTCCCTTGTCTACCTCAAGACAAACATTGGTGGTTGGTTTTTTGATGCTATTTTACGATCAACACATACTAGCCGTTTGAATATCACGCAACACCCAGTTCAAACGGGGGCTGCATTAACAGATCATGCTTTTCTTCAGCCTAAAGAAGTAAGTATGGAGATAGGCATGTCTGACACAGCAACAAGCTTGATTCCGGGGCAATTTACAGGTGGGTGGAGTCGATCGGTTCAAGCCTTCAAGGTGCTCCAGGAATTGCAGGCACTACGCGTGCCATTACAGGTACATTCACGGCTTGGGCTATATCAAAACATGCTGATTGAGGAGATATCAGCACCTGATGATTACACGACCCTGTATGCATTGCGTTGCACAGTATTATTACGTGAGATAATGGTTGCACAAGTAAGAACAGTGAAAATAAGCGCAAAAGCAGCTGTTACAAGTCAAGCAAATCGCGGAAAAGTTGAACCTGTGAAGCCAAATGAATCTGTTATCCGTCAAGTGACCCAATTGCTTTCTGGAGGGTAGAAGATGCCAACAACGATTTTGCCAATTATCCCTGGTATGAATCAAACGTTCACTTGTACATTACCTGTTGACAATAGAAACATTACATTGGATTTTTCATTGACTTACAATGCACTAGGTGGTTATTGGTTTATGTCTATAACTGATCATTTAACTGGAACGTTGTTGATTGACTCCCTTCCAATCCTTCTAGGAAAATACCCTGCCGCAAACTTATTAGAACAATTTAGTTATCTTGGCATTGGAAGCGCAACTTTAATCTCTACATCAGGTAATGATGATATGCCTACCTTTGATTCACTGGGTAAAAACCATTTGGTTGTTTGGGGAGATAGCCCCTAGAAAATTTGCTTTGCTCGACAATTTTTGACAAAAAATCTATAACCTCTATGATACTCTTACCATGACTAAAATTAGGTGGTGGGGACATGCATTTTAAATTGCTTGTTTCGATAATAATGATGATTGCTTTTACAATGACGTCCGCAGGAGTAGTAAGTGCAGAAACTTCTTCCCTTATATCAAAAGAGCAAATACAGATACCAGACAGTGTCAAAAACCTAGAGGATCTTGTTGAATTTTTGCAATCCAAGGGCGTCGTTAATTCAAGCAATGACCTTTTGAATTACATGAAAAATAATAAGCAGATAATTCTTAAATTAAATCCAAGTATCATTGATTATGCATTCACGTATAGATTGTACGCGGAAACGAATACCCCAATTCGAGATGATGGTTCAATCAAGATCACACATAAAACCGAGGCAAAAGGGCTACAGGTATGGGTTGTGCCATTCACACTAACAAATGTTAGTTCTGAAACACCAGAGGTCAATAAAGACAATTTTGCTTTGGTGCCCAAAAACATAATTGAAGGAAACGAATTAGACATATTGGCCATCAAGCCAGAATATATCATGGATGCTGCGAATGGAAATATACTCGGAAATTTTGAATTTCCTACTAATAGCGAAGTACACTTAAATGCGGTGTTTTATGTACATCCAACTACATCAGAACAAAACGTTAATATGCGAATATATGATGGCAAAGATCATGCGGACATCAGCATTTCAAAAGAATGAATACAATGATTATCATTTCGAAAACGCTCCTTTTAGGGGCGTTTTTCTTTTCGTCAAGTTTTGGGGGTGGTTATGTGGGAGATATCCGGAACATCGCTATATATGAAGCGCAAGTACAAGGTGTTGATCTTCCGATTGTTCTAGCTACACTGGAGGCCGAAACCAACTTTACCAACAAAACAGGGGACAACGGAAACGCATTAGGTCCTGGTCAAGTATGGCCAAAATGGCACACTGAATCATTCAAAGCAATCGCATCTCGAATGCATTTAGCATGGCCTTCTACTTTACAACAGCAAACAGCATTAGTGTTGAGTAATGACCATTTTGCTACTGCGGTAGCTGTAAAAGTCATTGGACGAGCATGGAAAGCATCTAAACAGAATTTCCGGGAGTTTTCACTTCAATATGTTGGTCCAAAGATACCAGATCGAGATTATCAGCGTAGATTAAACATTTACCTGAAGTACGCGAATGGAGAAGCTGCAAACGCTGCTAATACCGCCTATACGCCGGGGATGAATACGGATGCGAATACGACTGGGCAGACAGGAAACGTCCAAGCGGGCTTAGGTCCTATCAATGATGCATTCATTCCAACAACAAATTATGGTGTGGTTGCAAACAGTCAGCGGAATGGGAATGTTCTATATGGACGTCGTTATCGTGTGCTTGTTGCTAACGCAAAAGGAACTGCTATTGACGTATCTGATCTCAGATGCACTTTTGAGGTTTACAAAACCATGTTTCAGCCTCAATTTTCTAATGTGACAATATACAACTTAAATGTTGAAACCGAGAATCAACTCATCAATGAAGGGGACACAATCTATATTGAATCAGGATATGAAGGAGAACAATATGGATTAATTTTCATGGGGGATGTTGTTCAGGCCATTCGAGGCAAAGAGGATGGTGTGACATATAAACTGACTCTTAATTCTCTTGATAGCGACAGAGCCTTGAATCTCGGGCCATTCGTCGCTTTTTCTACAGCTAAGGGGTTAACAGCAAGGGATATCATCGGAAATGTGGCAAGTAAAGCCCGAATACCTATGCAACTTGGGACTATCTCGGAAGGTTTGTCAGAGGCTAAATTAACGCGAGGCAAAGTGTTTTTCGGTAAATCGCAAGACTATCTGCGACAAGTAGCAAAATCAAATGCTGCGACATTTTACACGGAAGACGGCAAAGTAAACATCATCAAGGCAACTGATTATCCTAAAAACGAAATTGTTGATTTAGCCCCCGAATCTGGACTGATTGGAACTCCGATGCAAAGTGACTACGGTGTTGCTTTCAAATGTTTGCTAAATCCACGTTTGAGATTAAATTCACTTGTCCGCATCAATAATCAATTGATTCAAGCACACACTTTTCAATTTGGGCAAATTCCTCGTTCGCTTGATACAGCAGGGATTTACCGAATAGTGGAACTTCGTCACAGCGGAGATACACGAGGTGACAACTGGTACACAGAGTGTACAACCGTCTCGCAAGCTGGAGGGTTTATTCCAGGTTTGCTTGTATCACCAAATGCAAATCCTTGGGGGAGTTAGTATGCCTGTTCCAATAAATGAAAGACTTAAAAACAATGAGATTGAATTCAATAACGTATTAATGGACCGGATATTTAATCAACTGCGAGTCAGTGTGCCAGGCATCATCCAAGAATTTGACCCAGTCACTCAGACGGCTACTGTTCAAGTTGCTCTTCGTGAACATGTACGGCAGGAAAACTTAGAGTATCAATGGGTTCCAATTCCGTTATTGTTGGATGTTCCGGTTCAATTCCCTAGAGGTGGTGGATATGTCCTCACATTCCCTGTCAAACAAGGAGATGAATGCCTTGTCGTCTTTTCTGATATGTGCATTGATGCTTGGTTTTCCAATGGTGGCGTGCAAAACCAGATTGATAAACGTAGACATGACTTGTCAGATGCAATCGCCATTCCTGGATTATGGAGCCAGCCGAATAAGGTGGAGCAGTATTCAACGAAGCATGTTGAATTACGAAATGAAAAACGTACAATGTTCATTCGAATCACTGATGAGGAAGAGGATGCAATCGATATAGTGGCTCCAGCGATCCGCATAAACGGTAAAAACATCACGAATCAAACTGACTATACCAACTGGATAAATGGAGGGGGTCAAGTGGATCAATGAGATATCGGCCACTCGAAAATGGTGATTACACAATGAGCAAACCATGGTTGATTGATGCCGCAGCAGTCGGACAAGCGATTAAAACCAGGCTTTTGCTGTTGCAAGGGGAATGGTGGGAACAACAGGATGATGGACTACCACTCTTTCAAAATATCTTAGGAACTCGTGGAGATCAGAGGGAATTGCAACAAGTAGATTTGTTGGTTCAAGAAAGAATACTAGGGACACCAAACGTCGCAAATATCATAGAGTTTCAAAGTTCATACGCAAACCGGACCTATTCATTTCGAGGGGAAGCTGAAACAACATTTGGCGTGACAATCCCAATAGGTTATACATTCTGACGAAAGGAGGATAAACATGGCTTACTTCGCACCTTATATAGACGAGAGTGGATTCCATATGCCGACATATCAGGATATTCGAGATGATTTGATTGCTCAAGCGAAACAAATTTTTGGACAAGATGTTTATCTTGGAAACGATAGTCAAGATTATCAGTTGATTTCTGCATTCTCGAATAAAATTTATGATGCTCTCCTTGCTGCACAAGCCGCCTATAACAGTCGAGGTCCATCTACCGCCGTAGGAACAGGATTGGATGTAGTCGTGGGTATAAATGGCATCAAGCGAAGTGGACAATCAGCATCTACGGCACCAGTAGTTTTAAGTGGCACTCCAGGCACTGTCATTACGCAAGGCATTGCAAGAGATGAAAACGGGATGAAGTGGAATCTCTTGTCACCAGTTACCATTGGATCAAATGGGACTGTATCTACTGTGGCAACATGCCAAACATTTGGTGCTATTTATTCACCTGCAAATACGATCAAGTATATCGAAACCCCAACTTTAGGTTGGACGAGTATTACAAATCCGGTAGATGCAACGCCGGGAACCGATGTTGAAAGCGATCCTAAATTACGAACAAAACAAGCAGTAAGTACTGCGAATCCAAGTCGTAGCGTGCTCGAAGGCATAAAAGGGGCCGTGGCGAACGTTAGTGGCGTTACACGGTTTGAAGTATACGAGAACGATACAGGACAAACCAACGCAATGGGGCACCCCGAGCATTCCATCACAACCGTTGTAGAAGGTGGATCTGACCAAGATATCGCAGAGGCCATTGCTACAAGAAAAACTCCTGGTGGCTATACAAACGGAACAACAGAGGTAGACATAACAGACCGATATGATCAAATTACGCCAATTCGATTTTATCGTCCTACCTATGTTGATATTGATGTTGTCGTTAATGTCAAGAAACTATCTGGATATACAAATCAGACAACAGAAGACATGAAAAGCTATGTAGCTGATTACATCAACAGTTTATTCCTAGGTAATAACTTGACTTTATCCAGCTTATGGGGTGCCGCATTACAGGCAAACCGAATTCCGACAAGTCCGTACTTTTCGATTACTGGCTTAACTGCTGCTAAATCCGGACAGCCACAAGGAACGGCAGACATCGTGTTGCTATTTAACGAAGCTGCGCGAGGATCGGCAGCACACGTAACCGTAAACGTCACATAAGGAAGGTGATTACGTGGCGATTCAACCGTATTTAGACCTGATTACATCAGAACATTACAACCGCCCAAAATTCATGTCATGGCTATCAGCACTCCTGCAAAAAGCTGATGACGCTGAGATAATATCTAATATCATCCCGAGCGCATTTGATGTTGAAAATGCAGTCGGTGTACAACTGGATACGTTAGGCGAATTAATTGGCAGGACAAGGTTCCTGCCTTTTCAATTGGCGGATGGATCATCCCCTGTCCTAGATGATCACAATTACCAAATTGCTCTAAAAGCAAAAATTGCACAAAACCAATGGGATGGCACTGTTCCTGAGATTTATGACATGTGGGATAGCCTTTTTCCAGATGCACAATTGATGATTACTGACAATCAGGATATGACCATGAAAGGTACGATACGTGGCGACCTTGGTTTGCAGAGTGTGGAACTAATCACAGTCGGTTACATCATCCCAAAACCCTCTACAGTGCGTTTGAATGTGGCATGGCAAACTGAGTTAACTAGGCGAGATTATCTCGGGATGATTGTCACAATGAGAGATACAACACAACTCACTTTTCCAAATCCGGAATAATGAAAGGAGGCGTAACCATTGGCACAGTACATTACGATGGTCATTACGGAGTTAGGCAAGATCCTGTATGCCAAATCACAGACAGGAAAACCGCTTGTCTATACAAAAATGGGGATTGGTTCGGGGCAAGTCAATGGCGATCCAAGTAATTTGACACAGCTTATACAACCAATCGGATATTTTCCGATTAGTTCATTTGCGATCAATGGTGACACTGCACAAATCAAAGCAGTTTTTGAGAATTCAAATATCAATCAGATTACTTTCTCCTGTGAACTTGGAATTTTCGCAAATGACCCTGATTATGGGGAAATCCTATATGCATACGCAAATGCTGGACCAAACGGGGATTATATCCCACCAATTATCGCTGGTTCTTATTCTCGTGAATTTCAGATCAATGTTGCTGTGGGAAATGCAACATCAGTTACTGCGAATATCCTACCTACTGCTTATGTGACAGTATCGGACTTCAATGCACACGTAAACAACACAAACATCCATATTCCACGATCGGAATTTGAATCTGCAATCAACAATCTGCAAAACCAAATCGATACAATCAAAGCTACGTTTCCAGATAGTTTCAGTCACAACTTGTTTGATGATGGTTTGGAAACGATTGATGACATCGCGTTGACAAACGGTTACTACAACGCGGCATATTCACGTTTGGAGGTATGAGTATATGAACAATAACCATGCTGATAACGGACAATTGCAGAAGGGAGGCAAGCATCAATGGCAACAGGAGACCTAATTAAACTCGGAACGCTTTATCTTGGTTCGACAAAGAAGGAAAGACCCACAAGACCATGGGGCCCTAACATAACTCCACCAGGAGCTGCCGGACCCGGAAATATACCGCCGCATATGAATTATACATTCTATATAGGAGATACAGATTTTCATGACGCATACAAAATACAATGGCGAGAGGTTAATGATAATGGAAAAAGATTGTTAATCTCAGATAGGGTCATACTTTGGGGTATTACATGGGATGCATTGAATGATCTAGGTTTAGTATTTGGAAAGAATGTTACTATTGATGGTCAACAATATATTTTACGACTACTTACAGGGGGGACTAGCAGACGAGGATCAGATAATTATGCAGGTGGTTCTCCTACGAGTAATGAATGGGATCGCATTATTGTAAACGAGGCAGGAATCAGTGGATTGCCTGTACCTACAAGCTCTGACCTTGACACCACACAAAATAGTTCTGATTTGAATAGCACGCATAATCAGTATTGGAATTGGTTCTATGCTCATACATGGGGGCAAGATGCTACGGCAGGAGGACGAGTTGTAAGAGGTTACAACTCAGCGAGGTACTGTGATGATACAGCTAAATCTTCACAAGCAATGGGTGGATGGCGACCGGTACTTGAGGCATTAAATACGTCACCATCACTTAAACTCACTTCACCACCAGAGAATCTTCTAGGGGCAGATGGTAATTGTGAGGACACAAGTAAGTGGACAAAGAGTTCAGTATATATTTCTTTGACTCTCGATTCTAACAATAAGAAATATGGGAACTACAGTATCAGATACTCTATTTCTGGATACGGCAGCAAGGCTACTGGTGGGTTTTGGAGTCGAGATTTATTAAGTCTTGTTGACAAGAGTCAATACTACATCGCACTGGTAGATGTGAAAAACGGTAATGCTGATGCTGCGTTTTGTAAGGTGTCATTCAGGGCTGACGGTTCTGCCTATAAGGATGGTAATAAACTAACTGATAGTACCAAATTCAATATATCCTATGTAAAAATTTCTCCTACTGATCTCGCTGCTGCTAATGCACTCACTGTATGGGGTGTTGTTACAGCGGACGAAGGGGAATATGCGTATTTTGACGGATTTCGAATATACCAAGTAAGTCAGGATACTTTCAATAAGATAGGCGTTGATCCAGAATACACTGGAGAAAAACTTGGACAAAAATTTCCGTTTACTGATCCAACTATCAATCTTACATTGACGGAAGGGAACACATATGTAATTGCTGGCTCTGCAATAGAATCAGATTCCGGTAACGTTGTAACTGTTTGGTACAAATTCAATAATGGAACTGCTAGGGCGATTAACTCCGGGGTCTCTGACGGAAGTACGCCCATTTCTTTTGCCAAGAACCTAACCTATCGCAATAAACGACTCTGGGATGGCGCTACGGATGTTGTAGGGTATGACTTGGCAGAAGGAACTAACCACACGCTAGATGTTTGGGCACAGGACGATAAAGGTGGTACGTCACCAAACCAAACGAGAACTTTTAAGGTCGTTTGGAATCGTCCTCCAGTTATTTCAGGTACAGATAAAAACTTGGGAACAGTCAGTACTCCTCCATCTGAGAGTTTTAGCGTCACTGACCCAGAAGGGAATCCATTTACCATTGAATATTACCTAGACAATGTACTGTTTAATTCCTTCCCGGGTGTTAACGGTCAAAACTACACCGTAACGATTCCAACAGATAAATGGCTACGCACATCGCTAGCACAGCACCAACTGAAAATTCGGGCTATTGATAATCAAGGAGCCTATTCCGATCGCATCTTTACATTCACTCGTACAGATGACCGAATAGAATTTAAACTCAATTATTCGAATCCTGATGTGAAAAGTTTCTTCACCACCAACCAAAAGGCTAACCGGATACTTGTAACTATGGATGCTGTCATTCCAGTCGGTGCTGTTCTTCTTGTGGAAGCCTGTAATAATGCATATGACACGAATCCCACTTGGGAAAACATTACGAGTCAAGTACAAGCAAAACGTGGATATCATTTCACAAATACAACATCTACGTCAGGCAAGTGGGGAATCAACATTCATTTAAAAGTCACAAAAGGAACTGCAACAGAAACAGTGATTTTAAATGGATTTGGGGGTGCTTTTGATTGATGCAATATCGAAATCCGAAACCAATTACAGAAATCAATGAGGACAACACCAAAGACCCAAGGATAAGAATCGCTCAACTGGAATCTGAGCTTGCGGCAGAAAAAGAAGACAAGCTCATGATTATGGAGGCAACTGCTCAGGTATATGAGGAACTTCTTACTCTTAAATCTCAGATTGGAGGAACTAAATAATGGCAGATATTTACTATAACTTGGTGAAGGCTGGAAGACGAACCATAGATCAAATTCCGGTCCATCTCCAAGCGGAAGTGCAGGGGATGATCGATGCTGAAAACACTACTAACTAACCTTGGTATCTGGCTTATTTCTTTGAAGGGAGGTGATCTTATGGTAGCGATCTATGTAGCGCTGATTATTGCGGGACGTCGTACATTTGAAAGTGTACCTGTGAACCTGCAGCCAGCAGTCAAAATTGATTTAGAGGCACTTGGACTGGGCACAGACGGTATGCCTTTAGAAGGATAAAACTCTTTCCGCAGAATGGAGAGAGTTTTTTTTATAGGGAGCTGCTAACGCAGCTCCCTTATCTTTTGCCCCAAGGGGGTGGAGAGGAAGATGATCTGATGAAGTTCGCTTTAAGCTTAGAAAACGTAGCAACTCCAGCAAATGGATGGGCAGCGACAATAGGAGCAGTAGCAACACCGTTATTTCAATACTTCTATGGAACTGATCGATTGGACATCCTTGTTTTACTATTCTGTATGATTTGTCTTGATTGGATTACGGGCGTGAGAGCTTCTAAAAAGGACAAAACGTATTCATCAGAATACGGCTTGAGTCGTATTCCACGTACGTTGTTTCTCTTTGCATTACCAGCAATAGCAAATCTGCTGGATAAGGTCATGGGCACGCCAGGATTTCTGTTTTATGGGGTCACGTTCGGATTGATATATCACACATGGAACAGCCTAGCCGCAAATGCTCACCGCGCAGGCTGGCCCATGCCGAAGTCCATTGTTAACCTAGTCGGATCAGAGATCAAAGCCAAGGCTGAAAGAGCCGCTCGAAAGGAGAACAAGTGATTATGATTCCTTTGATGAAAGAGTATCGAATAACCAGCCCATATGGTCCTCGTAAGAGCCCTATCACCGAAAGGGAAGAATTCCACACAGGAATTGATCTAGTAAAACCAGCATACGCAAAAATTCAAGCTTTCATTGCTGGGACGGTTGTTTATGCAAACATGGGGCAAACGGGTACTGGAGTCGGCGGTTTTGGAAACACAGTAATCATTAAAGACAAAGACAATTACCTGCATTTGTACGCACACCTCAAAGATTACTGTGTCTCAGTTGGACAGTTCGTTGATCGTGGTCAGGTGATCGGGCGGCAAGGTAACACCGGAAAATCCACAGGCCAACACTTGCATTTTGAGGTTCGGAAAAATGGCCAGAGTTTTGGTTTCGGAAACCATGTACATCCGGTTAAGTACGTCGATGATTTCTATGCGAAGGATTGTTCACAACCGGAGAAAAAACCTGTTGATAACCCTGTGGATAAGGTTTCCGTCGAAATTAACGGTAAGGTACTGCCAGAGCATGGCTACCTCAACAATGGAGTCTCATCCCTGCCTGTACGTGCGGTAGCGGAGGCTGTAGGCGTCACACCAGGATGGTGCCCAGACAGCAAAGCCGTGACAGTCAACGGCAAGCAATTGACCATTATTAACGAAGCAGGAACGTCCTACGCCCCAGCGCGGGAGATTTCGGCGGCTCTTGGGCTACAAGTGGAGTGGATACAAGAGAACAAAACCGTGAAGTTATCGAAAAGGATGTGATTGCAAATGTTAATTGAACAAGTTTTGTATTTCTGGCAGGAGTGGGGCGCATTAATTACCCTACTCGTTTTTGTTGGGGTGCTAATGGCTGCAGATCTGTTCCCGAGGATTATGGGCTATATTGCAGAGGTAGAGAGCCACTTCCCCGGCATGTATAAATACCTTGAGTTGAAAGAACACGCTGTAATTGATCGTTATGACCGCTTGCCAGCACGGATTCGTTCGGGCTTTGCCTTGATTGGAGGTAAAAACGCGTGGGCTAGATTGGTTAAGTGGATGTATAAGTATTTGAGAAAGCGTGTAATCAAAGAGTGAACCACTATGAGCCCTCCTTCCGGTAAAACGGGGGAGGGCTTTTTTATGTTTTGCTATGTGGTATTATTATGAAAAAAAGGAAGAGGGATAACATTCGTGAAAAAACTTCTAATTGCATGTGTAGCTTCGTTGCTCCTGCTATCTGGTTGTGGTGGGGGTACACATGAAACCGAAAAGAAACTCGCAGTCGAGTACGTTAACGTCATGCTTCAAGGAGATGACGAAGAAGCAAAGAAGACTTTCATTCAAAACAACGTACTTCCAGAGGCTCAACCGATTATGACTTTGGCAATGAACATGCAAAGTGATAAATCAAATGTCATCAGTGAGCCGGAAGTTGTGGATGCTGTGGCTCAGGAGAAAGGTGTTATTGTTCTCTTAAGAGGTAAGAAAGCGGACGGAAGTGAGACAGAACAATTGGTCGTGTTTACAGAGGGTAAGGTCATAATGGCACCGAGCAGCGATCCGAATAATGAGATTTTCAAACAGTTGAGAGAAAAATTCAATAAGTAACTGTATTTATGCAGCCTTCTTTTGGAGTAATCCGAGAAGGCTTTTCTATTTTCTGGAGGGATTGTATGATAGATTGAAAGAAAAGGAGAGTGAGAACATGGCATATCACATCCTGAGAGGCACAGAACCTAATTGGACAGAAATGAGATTGCATGACGGTGGTGGATGGGAATCAATGCGGTTTGATGACGGCCCGGGTTACGGTATTATGGCAACTAAAGGACCTGAATGGGAAGTCGTAAAGCTGGATAATGGTCCACGCTGGGGTATGAAAGCAACAGGCCCTGATTGGGAACTAAGCTTGGATGGAGGTTCTGGCTGGCAAATGTTTGGACCACCAGAAGGTGGAGGAAGCCCTATTACATTTGGACCACCTGAATGGGGAGTCACTACATTAATTGTTGGCCCGCCAGAAGGTGGACACAATCCGCTGATTGTTGGACCTCCTGAGAACGACATAGCGGTAGCAGTGCTCCACTAAAAAGTGGGGCTTTCCTTTTTTATCACCTGTCTCCATATTGAGGAGGCGGGTATCATTTTTATATGCTTTTTCCAATCTGCTCCAAGACTTTGATAAAGAGCGGAGAGAGTTGAATAAGCAGATATCCCAAGCCAGAATTTTGAATTGTTGACCACGCTTTTTCAGATTGACCAAACATAAAGAAAAAGCATCCGCCGATCATGACTACTGACGCAACAGGAAGAGAGATGGCCACAAGTATTTGAGTTAATGGATCGAGTGCGTGAGCTAGGACCTGCAAAGTCGCGCCTGCTACAACTTGCGTAGCTGCAGCTGGGATACTTTCGGCTGCACTCGCGTGCAATGCAGGGACTAGAGCAAGTGGCACCATGGACCCTGTCTTTATCAGCGCATCTGTAAGCTTCTTCAGATCGTGCTTTTTAGGCTTCGGAATCTTCCAAGTACCATCCATGAAATCTCGAAACTTGATTACCTCTGTCCTCGCCATCTTGACCACTCCTCACATGATGTCGTTTATCTGGCACACCTCAATAGGCAATCCTTCGCACAACTCCGTAAAGCGCCTGACTCTGCTTCTGCTGACCGTTACAATGTGCAGGGTAGGGAAGTACCCAAACTCGTTTTGAAACAATCCGCGATGGAACATTTCCTTGTAACGCTTTAACTTTGTGCTGTTCTCAGCCATGCTTTGGGTGTTATCGACTTCAAGAAAGTTGTGGCGTTTATTTTTCGTAAATAGAGCATCAGTAACGAGCGTTGTTTTGCCGTCCGTCACCTTAATTTCATTTCGCCAATTGACCGGGCATCCCATGTGAAAGTAGTAATCGTTACGCATGAGTGTGTGTTTGGTTTGTAATGTCCGCCGCACGATTTTCTTTGATCCGATCATTTGCCGACCAACTCGATTGAGATAGTACACTGTGCCATATTCATCTTCTCGGAACGACTGAAGGTATTCTTCCATGCACTTGAGGACCTTTTGGGCGTTCCTGTCGCCGCCTAGACGGTGTAGGCGTTGAATGTGCGACCTACTCAAAAAACCGAATCTGTCCAGACTGTGCAGGATTTGTTCCTGCCTCTCTATGCGTTTCGTGGCGGCTGTCTGCATGGTTCTGCTCCTTTCTAGGATGAATGGTAACGTGTGGCTGCACGATCTTACGAATGGTCTGTGAATCGATAAGAGGAGTCTGGACGATCTGTCTTTTGTCTGCTGTTTGGTAAATAGCTCGACCTTTGATCTCAGGGAGTGTTTCGGCTCCAGTCTCATCCAGGACCACACGAGAGGCCGTAGCTGTCTGCACGCGGAAGCATAGCTTGGCGTCGCTATTTTGTTTGCATTGGCGCGGAATGACGTCACCAGTAGGGTATTGGGTGGCGAGTATTTGCCTATATCCTAAACCTGCCCCCAATCTAGATATCTGGCTCAAATATGTTTGGCAGCGTTCCTTGAGGGCGCGGTCCTCTTTGGAAACAGCCTCGTCAGGGTTTAGTTCTCCGACCTCATCAATGATAATGAAGTGCCTGACCTTCTCTCCGGCTTCCTGAACGTTCCTGTAGCCCTTCTGCTTAATGCCCGATTGTTTACCCCTCATATCCTTAACGAGCGCACACAGAGCCTTCTCGGCTTCTTCTGGCTCCTCTGCATAATGAATTACTTGCTTTGCATTTCGGTAGTCAGAAAACTCCACGCCACCTTTCAAATCGATCAGCGTGAATTGTACGTTGTCCGGCTGCTGAGTTAGTAGAGTGGTGATGATCAGATTCAAAAAGTTACTTTTGCCATATCTCGTGGCGCCCCCAACTACCACGTGGGGGATCTGTTCGAAATCATGATGGATTATCGAGTTACCTTCTCTAATCAAACCAACAGGAACCTGCCAATTGCCAGCTGGATACAATTCCTCAAATTTTACAAGGGAGGGTATCGGCTGATTGTAAACCTTCACCTTGAGTAGCCCATCATACGAAAGTTCCACTTCCTTTTTTGCAGTCTTTTTCTTTGCAAGGAGCGCTTTAAGTTGGGGAAGTAGGGGGCTAGTGAGATTGATGGTTTTTAGGTTCGTAAAAGAAAATTGCAACACTGTCTTGCGGTTGTTCAATCCATCTTGAATATGAGCGAGCTTACTCAGGTAATCCTCAAAGCTGCGGCCCAACGGAATGCGATAACGGTACTCAGTTCCCCATGTGTGATTTACTTTTTTGACGAGCTGCGCGGTATAGGTTTTGTCTTTGTCCTTTACGTTCAATCCAGTCAGAGAAAAAATCTTGTTCAACTTCTCGCTGTCGTTTGTAACTCCAGACTTTTGCAAATGAGCATACAGTGCAACACCTCCCAGCACAGCAGACGAGATCACTTCCAAAATCACCGATCACCAACTCCTTTCACGCCACCTCGTTGTTGTTGTTTCGATAGAAACAGTTGTGGTTAAAACGAACAGATCAGAAGTTTATTGTTCATTGTCATTACTGGTAGTTGTTGTTCGTTTTGCCGTTCAATAGGGAGGCGCATTAAACGAATTGTGGAGCGAAACCAGCAACGAACTGTTTTGGTGTTACTATCTGATGCGATGGTGAATGTCCAATATGACGAATTTCTTCACACATTAACGTATGAAATTATTCGTCCTTGTCCATCATGATTAGTGAGGTGATAAGGATGTTTGGTCTCGGAAAATACAGAACGCCATTCGGAAAATGGCTGGACGATCAAAAGAAAACGTCTGTAGAGTTCGCAAGCGAGAGCGGAGTGCATCGTCAAACTATAGACAGCATGGCAGGCGAGAAGGGTTACGCGCCACGACAGACAACCATTAATAAGGTGTTGAAAGCTGCTAAGAAAGTCGATCCGGAAGCAACATATGAAAAATTGTTTCCACCAATGTGAAAAGCCCTTCTCATTAGAGAGGGCTTTTGTTTTTATATTCTTGATAACTAGTTAGAGTAGGGCTATTGTAGTAGGGGAGAACAGTCATCAAAGGAGACATGTGAGTGAATACTATACTATATCTCTTACTTGGATTCGCAGATATCATCGTTGTACTAGCATTCATATTTAAGCTATTCAGGTTTCCTTTTTGGGACTACAAAAAAGAGTTTATTATAATAGGAACCACATTATCTGCAACTTCGTACCTATTCAGGATTGTTTTACAATTACCCGAAATTGATATGCCTATACAATACGTTCTGTTTATTATATTTTTTCGATACCTTTTAAAGTTTCGAACTGTTAAAGCAGCAATGCTTATAGCAATAGGGATTTTGGCGTTTGATTTGTCTCAACTTATCATAGCTCCATCACTTATTACTCTTGAGTTTGCAACTATTCGAGATGTTTTTCAGTCTACAGGAATGGGTACTTTTATAATACAGGCTGTTAACGATATAGTAATGGCTTTGGTCAGTTGGTTGTTGTATAAATTTAATCTTGGTTTCTCATTTGTCATGCAGCCTCCACACGAACTTAGCTGGAAAACAAGTTATACTGGGTCCAATTTACTTGTCCTAATCGGGGTTATTTTTGCCTCAGCTACTATTCTTGCAGTTTTATACATACTGTTGAACTATTTTAACGAGTTCAAATATGTGATTGGAGTAGGCGTCGCAGCACTCGTCACCTTGTTGATTACCTGCCACAAGAAAGAATTGGAGGACTTATGATCGAGAAGGCAGCAACTCATTTGGCGAATAAAATAAAAGATACTAACCCAGATGAGACAAGCAGCGTAGAAGTTCTTACATATGGTATTGCAATGTCGATGAACCTGATAGGAGTAATAGCCGGATGCTTCATAATGGGCTTGGTTACGGGGCATATAATCGATACATTTACCGCCTTTGCTGCATTTGCATTGCTTCGTCGGTTTTCTGGCGGTTATCATGCGAGATCTTTGAGTCTTTGTCTCGTCGTTTCCGTTGTCGTTTTCACTGTGATTCCACTAATACCAGTAAATAACGAGTCGCTTTTGATTATAAAGCTAATATGCCTTTTGCTTGTTGTTGTATTGGCACCTGCAAATTGCACTGAAAATAATATTTCCGAGAAACTAAAGATACCTTTCAAAGTAATATCTATTTTACTTACTATATGCCTATTACTTATTAACTCACCTATCATTACGCTTGCGGTGTTTTCTCAAGCTGTGTTATTGATAGATATAAAATGGGTAAAGGAGGTGATATTAAAGTGAAACAAAATACAGCAAAGATTTTATCAAAGGTAATCTCTGGAGTCTCAGTTGCTTTTGCTGCTGCTTCGCTTAAGCTGACGATTGGAAGCATGGAAACTCCTCAGGAACTCCGTAAGAAATAAGTGATGACATGATGAATACAGCACGAATCTTTTGCGTAAGGGTTGATAAGAAAGGTGACGAATTTGATTACATGGAGTTTGATCTTACTGAAGACATATTCTATGTATCCATTTATCGACCGAACAAAAATAAGGATGGCATTTTTGTATTGCATACTCGATTTGGGATGTATCATTGGGTGAATACACTTGAAGGGGCGAAGAGGCTATGGCGTGATTACGGTTTCGTAGCTCTAGACAGTGTGAATGTTGTCAATTTGAATAAAATCATCTTTGTTGATCCAGTAACTTGTAAAGTGTATTTTGAGGATGGATCAGCAACAACAGTATCCAACAATAGAACGCACTTCGTTGATCATTTACCAAAGAAGACAGTCCAGTAATAATGGCTGTCTTTTATTTTTGATTCGACATGATACATGATAATCTGACTTTAGTCAACAAAAATTGAACCCCCCCTTCTAAAGCAGATTCGCAAATGCTTTATGAATGATATTATTTTCCATAAATAGGGATAAAAAGGTAGGGAGGGATAGGTGTGATATGAAGAAAGCATTTTGGTTTATTGATGTTGTTTTTTGATGTCATTGCAGAAAAAAAGTTCCTGAAAACGAATACAAATCCCAAAAACAATAGAGTTAATCGATGTAGGAATGACAAACGAATGAGCACCGTCCATTTATAACGGTACAATGCAGAACTTGACTATATGTCAAGTTTCTCCGAGAGGGAGGAGCTAGACAGCTCACTGCCGTTTGCCTTTCTTTACAATAATCCATTCATAAAAATCCTCAGCATGACAGTCGAGGATACGAGCAGCCAAAACAGCATTTTCAAAACTCATCTCGCGCTCTTCAGATAGCCAGCGACTTACAATAGACTCAGACACACCCATGCGACGAGCGAGTTCCGCTGGTTTCATCGTTCGGCTTCTCAGGATTTCAGGCAACCGGCATCTCCCTTTCAGGAGAGCCATAATTACACCTCATCATTTAGCGATATTCATTAGTGATATTTGCAATTAGAACTCCGGGCGAATTATATCATGCCAACATTTGCCTGTAAATGTTAGTTGGTTTTCTAAACAAATTGAGAGGGGAGTCATGAGATGAAAAAATGGTTAGATCCAGCAATTGACAATAGAATTTTAGAAATTATTGAAGAATGTGAAGAGAACACAAGTGAGATGTACAACGAGTTCATTAGACTTCTAGGGCAGGTGGAGAAAAATTATTCCTTTGTTGTTATCAGTGAATTAGAAAATCTTTTTACTTTGAAGACGAGAATGGTTGCCGAAGTAGCATACAGAGCTGGATTTGATGATGGTCTATATGTGGGAAAAAAACTTAACCCCTAAGTTCTTGCCTTAGAGGTTAAAATCTGGAACAATTGTTCAAGTAAATGGTAGAAATCTACCTGTTGTAAAGTTTGCTTTAGCTGTGCAAAGTT